>NZ_KV786960.1:0-2519 GCF_001806975.1 Aerococcus sp. HMSC10H05 | reverse complement strand
AAAAAAAAGAGAAAAGAAAAAATAAAAAAAGGACGCCTTGCTGACGCAAGCCATTAAAAAAGGGGCAAAGCCCCTTAAACCCCTTATTTTCAAGAAAAAGGGGAATTGTCGTAGTACCCCCCAGAAGTTGGTCGATTTTTTCAAAATCTCCCCCCCAGTTCATTTCCCAATTTCTAAAACAATAAAACCGTGGGCTATTCGCCCACACCCAACAAGCGTAAGACGCTTGACCCTGCCTCTGAAAAGTAGCTAAACAAGCATACCTGTTGGCTTTTCTGTCGGTTTGCAAAAGCTAATTTACTCAAAAAGGCTATGCAAGGGTAAACGTTGCTCACGTTGTTCGCCCTTGCATAGCCTTATTTCGCAAATTTTAACGCTTATGCCGACGAAAAGACCTTAACAGGTATAAATATACTCGAATTGATTTAAAACGCCTTAAAACGCAAATATGAGCTTCTAACGACTTAATTCATCTCTATCTCGTGTTCGAGTTTCATTTCTATGAATTTTTTCAAACTCTCCACCTTTTACAAACTCTTTAATTTCGCTCACAAGGTTATTCATGAGCTTTTTAGCTTGTCCAACAGTTGCACCAAGGGTATTTTCCATAAACTGATTAAAACCTCTGTAAATGCCCTTAATTTCGTTTTTAAGTGATTTATTCTCTTTCTCCAACGAATCAATTTTCTCTAAATTATTATTAAATCTATCTGCCAAATCATTGTAATCACGCACTACTTCTTTGTATTTGCCTTTTACGTAATCAATTCTTTTTGGTAAATCTGTTTCTGCATATTTTTTTAGTTGCTCATTCGATTTATATAAATCTTCATAGCCTTGTATTAAAGCATTTAATTTACTTTCAGGGATAATCACATTTCCTGTTTTTCGTTCTTCATTTTTCGTAAATTCATGACGTAACTTACCAATTCCAATCGTTTCGCCACTTGGTACTTTGACCGTTTTTGTTTCGTCTTTTAAATCTAAACTTTCTTTGTTGATTGTTGGTGTTTTATCGTTCGATAACGCTAAAACTTCTGACTTTCGCTGTTCCAGCGTGGTAGTCATCTCTTTTAATTCGTCCTTTGCCTTTTTATATTCAGGCACCGTCAAATTTTTACGCTCTGAACCTTTTTCGCCACGTTCAAGCTCAAAACCACGCTCATTTAAATAATTTGGTAATTCGTCTTGTACCGCCTGTAAGGCTTGACGATTAAAAACAGTCTTTGCTGTTAGCTTATGTTCAGCGTTAAATGGCACAATCCCTAAATGCATATGCGGTGTTGTTTCGTCTAAGTGAACTTGAGCGTAGCGGATATTCTCATCACCAAATTTTTCAGCGAAGTAATCTTTCGACTGTTCGAAAAAGTCTTTAATTTCTTTATCGTCTTTATCTTTTAAAAAACTGGTTGTCAGAAGTTATGATCCATTCGTTTATTAATACAGCATCTTTTCTGACAGCACGACTACTCGATTTATTTTCGTTAATAAATTGCTGAATATCCGTTTTGTAATTGTCTGTTCGATTGACTAAGTCATAATTCAAATACGAGCGTTCCGTATCAATATCTTTGTTTGAATGATTGTCAGTTAACCGTTGATTATGATTACCTATGCCGACTAAATTGCCAGCTTTCATCTTCTGCATTCTCGCCACTACAAATGACATATAAACACTCCTAACTTCGGTACAGCTTCCATGTAAAGTATAACCCACTATACTTTACTTCGTAAAGGTGGGCTCGCCGAGGGGTCTTGCAGACGGCTATTCGGCTTTTCCAAGCCGAGTATCAGCGACCCCAACGGGTCAATTAGCTGATACGATTTGAGGTTTTCGTGGTCTCCAAAAATTGTCGCTCCTAAAACCTCAAACAAAAATAAAAACCCCCTTCGACTTTCGTCAGGGGGCTTTCTTACGGTTAATTTTTTATAACATCATTTCTTTTATTAAAATAAGTAATAATAAAATTTGATAAGTAAAAAGCAATTATAGGGATTATATACAGGCGATTAAATGAAAAAAAATTAACTCGATTATCGTAAGATATAATTATATAAACTATTAATAAAATTATAGATATAATCTGGATTTTTATATCATAAAAATTATTAAAATAAGTCAGTAAATAGAGTAATATAAAAATAATCACGACTATAAATGTTCCAATAGTTACTTCCACAGCATCAAATCTAGAGAAAAATCTTTGTATATTTACATAAGTGGTAAACAACAAAATTATAAAAGGGAACTAAAATATAGGAAAGCATAAAAGTTTTTTTTCTCATTTTCTAATACCTCACTATTAAAATCTTACGCTAACCTCGATTTCGTGTGCTCCGTTCATACCATATACACGTCCTGTAGCCCAAGATGTCGCGCCTGATAAACCAACTCCACTAGCTCTGTATTTTTTATCTGAAGGAATAATATTAAAAGAGGTACCTGGTCGAACAGTAGGTGAACTAGCTTGATAATTAATGCCATATCTGACACCTCTATTTGTTGTATAGTAAAGACC
>NZ_KV786959.1:0-4762 GCF_001806975.1 Aerococcus sp. HMSC10H05 | reverse complement strand
CCACCAACACTATTTATCATAGAACCAAAAAACTCTAACCAACTGTTAAACCAACTGTTAAACTTAAAAATCCATGAAATTCGAGAACTTTTCAGCGGTATCTTTTCGTTTATTCTTGGTAACGTGCGAATAAACATTTAATGTAGTTTGAATGTTATCTTAAAGATTATTGCTGTTTCATTCTATTCGCAGATTCTCATTAGTATGGTCAAGTTAGATAGCTTACTAAAAAATATATCACTACATGTTTCTATAAGCGAGGTGTTACTTAATATACATAAGAAAATTAACCTTTTGTAAAGATACGTCAGTTTATGCTTATAATTTGAATTATTATGATAAAATAGTTATAAGATAAATGGGAGGTAGAACCATGAAAAAAGTTTATTCAGTTTTAGGTATTTCTTTATTAGCTTTATCATTGACAGCTTGTAATAATGTGGATACTGCATTGGGTATATATTCAGCTGAGACAGTATCTAGTGAAGAAAGCAGTTCTTCTTCAACATCATATGAAAGTGCATCTCTAAATGCTGTAGATTCTGATAGCTCTTCAACTAACGATGCGTCTTCAAAAGAGCCTTCAGATTCAGAAAGTGATGGCGTAGTTGCGTCAAGCGAGGAAACAGGATTAGCTGAGGAAGTTGATACAAGTTCGTCGGTTGCTAGTGAAGCGGCTAATGCGCAGGCAATGACGACTGAAGAAATTGAATCATCAATTATTGCTGCGGAACTGGAAGTGGAATCACAGTCATCTGAAGCTGTACCATCAAGTGAAGTTGAAGCGCAAGATTCAAATGCAACTACTGGACAACCAACAGCTAATCAAGGGGCTTTTGATAACAACCGTGCCCGTGAATTGCTATCTGAAGCAGCACCACTAATTTCTGCAGATTCGCAAGGTACATATCAGTCTGATGAGTATTTCTTCTTACCAACATTAGTGAATGAAAATTTAGCACAAGTTGATGTTTTCAGACAATCACCAGATGGGCAAGGCCATTCTAATTTAATTGCAACTTATCGTTATGATGCTTATACTGGTACATTAATGGTCATGGATGTAGTGAGTGGTACTTGGCAAAATACAGGACAATAGAATCGCTTAGTGTATACAAATAAATGAAAACTGGTGATTTGAATGATGCTAAAAGGTAGCTGGCATTTATTTAAAAGCACCAGTTTTTATTTGGATCAAATCAAAGAAGAAAACTTGTTTAATGCCTTTAAATTAAGTAGTATTATAAATATAGAATTGAGGTGACAAGAGTGAAAGATAAATTGAAGAATCGTGTTATTCCAATCATTTTGGCTTCGGTTAATCAGGCAAATATTGCTGGTAGTGCTGCAGAAATGTCCTATTACTTTTTATTATCCTTGTTTCCATTACTGATGATGATTGCCAACATCATTCCGATGCTCCCTTTTGAACCTGATTCAGTAGTAGCTTTGCTTGAAACGTTATTACCAGATCAAGTAGAGCCAATTATTGTACCTACACTGGAGTCTTATCTATCGTCTGATACAACAAGTGCTTTATCGGTGTCATTTATATTGATTCTTTGGTCAGGGTCAACTGCCTTTGGGACTATGCAAAATGTGCTAAATCGGACTTACGGCATTACAGATAAGCCTAATTTTATTATTACTAGGTTATTTTCATTTGCGATAGCCATCGTATTAGCGATTATTGCTGTAGCGTTGAGTGTGTTATTTGTTTTTGGGCAAACGCTTTTAGAGACTATAAATCAGTTTGTTGATGTACCAATACAATTGTTTGATATATTCACTAGTGTGAAATGGCCGATTCTATTAATCGTATTGATCTTGGCATTTACTTTTATCTATCAATTTATTCCACATCATAAATATGCCATTAAGTTTGCGGTACCAGGTGCGATTGTTGCGACAGTTCTTTCTGCCGTATTATCTAGTGGATTTAGTTTTTATGTTAATAATTTTGGAGGATCTTCTGTTTCTAACGGTACAATCGGCGTATTCATTGTGTTAATGCTTTATCTTTGGTTGACATCGATTGTGTTAATTGCAGGTGCGTTGATTAATCATATTGTGTATCGTTTGAAAAATGTGAAAGAGTTTATCGACTCGAGTCCAAATTATCATACAACAACATCTGTGAACTTCCCGTTTATGGATGAAAAGACAATCGTATTAGGAACATTAAAGCGTCAACCAGGTGATATAACCATAATGGATAATCCTGCGAGACCACAAGTAAATAAAGATTAAAGGGGCGCATTATTTTGGAAAAACGTTCGTCAAATCGACGATTAAAAAAGAAACCAACAAGTAGAGTCGATATCACTATCGTCATATGCGTCATATTGTTAGCTTTAGTGAGTATTGCGACAATTTTTTCAACGACATATTTACAGTACGATTCTGGTTCTTACTCAGCCACTATTATGCAAATCGCTTGGTTTGCAGTAGGAGCGGTAGCTGCTGCTGTTGTGATGCAATTGGATCGGGAAACCTTATATCATTTTGCACCAGCCGCTTATGGTTTAGGATTGATACTTTTGGTTTTGGTGTTAATCTTTTATGACCGAGAACTGGCTGTTTCTAATGGTGCACATTCATGGATCACAATCGGTCCATTGTCTTTGCAACCTTCTGAGTTAATGAAAGTTGCTTATATTATTATGATGGCTTATTTAGTACAAGGCTATAATGATGAAGGACGTAGAGTTGGCGTTGAGGATATGAGCATTGTAGAGCGGGTTAAGTTTGATGGTCGTTTTTTATTAAAATTGACACTCTGGACAATGCCGCCAGTTGCTTTAATTATCGCTCAAAATGACCTAGGGACAACATTGGTTTTCTTGATGATGTTTATTGGCATTATTTTTGTCTCAGGAATCACTTGGTACATTATTTTACCGGCTTTCATATTTTTTGCAGTTATTGCGCTAGTACTGATTATATTAGTAGTTTACCAACGTGACCTATTATATTACTTAGGTTTCCAAGACTATCAATTTGCGCGTATTGACTCATGGTTAAATCCTTTTGGTAATTCAGCAAATGAGTCTTATCAATTGGCCCAAAGCCTAAAAGCTATTGGTTCTGGGGGTATCCTTGGAAAAGGTTTAGGACAATTCCAAGTCCATGTACCGGTTAGAGAGTCGGATATGATTTTTTCAACAATTGGTGAGAATTTTGGTTTTATTGGGGCTAGCTTTGTTGTATTGTTGTACTTTATTTTAATATTCCAAATGATCTCAGTTGCCTTTAGAGCACATGATGCTTTCTATGCTTCAATGGTTTCTGGTGTAGTCATGATGTTTGCCTTCCACATCGTAGAAAATATCGGTATGTCAATTGGATTATTACCACTAACAGGTATACCTTTACCGTTGATATCAGCTGGAGGTACTGCACTGATTACTAGTATGATCAGTATTGGTTTGATTTTATCCATCAAGTATAATGAAGGATTAGAAGAGTCACAGCTGACTAAGAATCCGGTTGTAAGAGCTATTCGTTGGATTAATCGTCTAATACCAAGGCAGATTTTAGATAAACTAACCTAGTATTATCAATCATTTTAGAGGTGAAAAAGTTTGCATAAAGTATATAGTAAAGAAGGCTTATATCTTGAAGAACTTGAGAATGGAGCAATCCGTATCGGCTTATCTGCATACGGGTCTAATGCTGTAGGTGATGTTTCTTACTTTGCATTTTTTGATGATCATGAGCTTATTGAAGGAAAACCTTTTTTCTCAGTAGAGGGATCAAAGGCGGTTACAGATATGTTAGCACCAATATCAGGGAAAATTCTTTCGAAAAATAGCTTACTAGTGGATGAACCAGATATATTGAACGATAGCGATGAGGGTCGAAAATGGCTGGTTATTGTAAACAGTGATCAGAATATTCATTGGAATAGTTTTCTATTAGAAGATCAACCAATTAAAAACTAAAAATTAGAAAGCTGGATCTCGTAGCCAATATTGTAGAGGCTCGCAAAAGTTAGATTTTTGGTCTAACTTTTGCGGGCCTTTATATATGCTTGGTAGAGATCCAGTTTTTTTTACATTAGGGAAAAGAAGTAGGCAATTTCTTCGATAGTATATTTTTTGAGGTATGTGTCAAACTTAGATAAGAAATGGATAACTGCTGAAGCTTTTACATCGTTAACTAATTCCGTATATTTGCTAGGTAGTTCTGCTTCTTTTGTGCCTATAGGGAAATGCTCTTTTATTGATTTTGTCAATTTATGAACAAATGATGGATCACCATTCTCACCAAGTAGGATAGTAGCTATAGAGGCTTCTTTAGAGAAATACGATAGTACATGAAAAAGTACATCATACTTATCTGAGTCTGATAATAATAAATCACCTTGACTGATTATTGTATTTTCTAAATGATTGATAATTTCATTTTCAATCTCTTCCACCAAAGTATATTTGTCATCGAAATAGCGGTAAAATGTTGACCGATTTAATCCAGCCTCTTTCACGATATTTGCAATGGTAATCGTATTAAATGATTGAGTTTCCATCAACGAAATGAGTGCATTTTGAATATTTTGTCGCGTTTGAATGGTTTTACTCGTTTTGGTCATTTGTTCGTCCTTTCAATTTATAAAGCATGCTAGTGATGTATAAGTAAATTTTACCATATTCAAAAAAATAAGACATATTGTCCTATTTTGTTCTAGTCATGAGAAACAATATGTAATAAGCTTAATAGCAGTAAAATTAAAAGCCAGCTATAAAGATGTCAAGGAATAAAT
>NZ_KV786958.1:0-39825 GCF_001806975.1 Aerococcus sp. HMSC10H05 | reverse complement strand
TTTTTTAGTCATCAGTCCTATATATTGTAGAGTCCTTTTTTATCATTATTTTCCAATTTTAAATCAGTTTAAAACATCTTTAAAAAACCTTAAGACGGCGTCATCTTTCACAAGTTTGACTTCTGTATGTTAAAATGAAAATAAGGCAATCTAACAGTTTTTAAGGAAAATGCCAATAAATTTATGAACGGAGTAATCAATATGGTGAGATTTATACATACAGCAGATTTGCATTTAGACCAGACCTTTAAAAATTTACCAATCAAAGACGATTACTTGCAATATGCCTTATCAGAAGCAACATTAAATTCATTCGATAACCTTATTCAAACAGCAATTAATGAACAAGTAGACTTTTTCTTAATAGCCGGTGATATTTACCACGGTGCACGGGCGACTTTGCGCGCACAATTTGCTTTTTTGAGTGGTATGCAACGGTTAGCTGATGCGGATATTCCTGTTTATATGATTTATGGAAACCATGATTTTGATGCTGACGCTGACCATCGCCTAAAATTACCAAAAAATGTCTATATTTTTGGACCTGAACCAGAAACCAAATACTTATCTACTCCAACAGGAGAGAGCGTTGCTATTACTGGCTTTTCTTATGATCAACAATGGATTTTTGAAGACCAATCAGAAAACTATCCAAACCGTGATGCATTAGTGGATTATCATATTGGGATGCTTCATGGTGATAACTCAACTACTGATGGTCAAAAACGCTATGCACCATTTAATCCAAGTCAATTAGCCAGTCACGGTTATGATTATTGGGCCTTAGGACATATCCATAAAGGCCAAGTCATATATGAACAACCGGCTATCGTTTATCCAGGAAATATTCAAGGCACTAGTTTCAAAGAAGATGGGCCTAAAGGTGCCTTAATCGTTAACTTAAGTAAAGGACAGCCAGCTGAATTAGAATTTGTTGAAACGGCGGAATGGCAATTCCAACATTCAACACGTGACTTAGGTCCAATAAATAGCCTAGATACTTTAAGAAGCACAATTGAAACGGCGCTACATGACCATATTATGTATGCGAAAGATGAAGCAGTAAATGTCATTTCTCGTTTGACCTTTATGACTGATGGTGATGAAGAAGCATTATACTGGTGGAATACCTATGCTGACGAACTATTGGAGCAATTGCAATGGTCGTTAAGGAATCAAAATGCCAATCGTGAGCAAAAAGTTTATCTTGTTTCACTTAATGTTGAGGTGAAAGATCTAGCTGTGTGGTCACCGTCACCAGTCTTTAACGAAAGTATGAAACAAGCTTTTGAAAATATAGTTTCTGATACAGAGCAATATCAAAAAGTAATTGAAGACCTTGGAAAGAATGGACAATGGCAACGCTTGATTGGCGCTACAATCGATCAAGATCAATTTAAAGCTGATATATTAGCCAAGGCAAAAGAAAAAATTATTGTGGAACAAGCAAGTTATAGCCAGGAACAAAGGAGATTTTAGCCATGCATATTCAACGATTTGAAATATTTGGGTATGGAAAATGGGTGGACCAATCCTTCCAGCTCACCCCTAATTTAAATGTTTTTTCTGGTTTAAATGGTTCGGGAAAAACTACCCTCATGTCATTTTTATTAAGTGTCATGTTTGGCTTTCCAAATACGCGCCGAAAGAATGCGAGAAATTATGATACGAATGATAATGTGAAATACGGTGGCCGTTTATACTTAACCAATACCAAATATGGCGATGTCATGATTGAACGGACAAAAACCAATGGCAAACAAAAATTAACTTATACGATTAATGAAGGTGAAAAACAAGTTGCAAATGACGTTTCATTTTTGTGGAATGATTTAAGTAAATCTGATTATCTTGCTTATTTTGGCTTTTCTGAAGACGACTTAATGGATTTTGTTTGGGATGATGAAGAAGACTTTGCTAAAAGCTTGATGTCAATTGGAATGTCAGGACGCCAAGTATTAACAGATATTACGCCGAGTATGCGTAAAGATGCTGATGAAATCTTTAAACCCAATGGAAAGAAGCCATTACTTAACCAAAAGATTCAAGAGATTGAAGCAGCAGAAGGTCGTCTGAACAAAGCACAAGATAAAGAAGAAGATTACTTTGATCTACGCCAAGCTTATGAACAAGAAACTAGCAGACTTAATCGTTTACAAACCAACTTGAAGGATGCAACTAGTGGCGAAATACAGTTAGAGCTCGCTAATCAACAGTCAACATCTATGAATGAATATCTTCAATTACATGATGAACTTAAGCATTTTAACTTTATTGAATTCGAACCTGAATTAGCTAATAAGTGGTTACAATACGAAAATCAAAGCCAACACATTGACCAACAATTAGCTGAGCTAACCGATGAAACTGAGAGTCAGTTGATTGCTGATGAAAGTACTAGTGGTCATTCAGCAGGTATGAATTGGATTGTTAACCATCCTAATATCAGTGAACAAATGGTTGTTGAAGCACGTGCTTTTAGAGATAGAATGCGTCAAAATGAAGAATTCAGTCATGAATTGATTGAACGCCGCTATGAAAAACAGCGATTAATGTCCTTACTTGGGGCAGAAGACATGTCAGAGTTGCCAGATGAATTAACTGCTGAGGAAAGAGCTTATTGGCAACAAAGATATAAAACGTTAGAAAATAAACGTGTTTTCTATAATCATAGCCAAAGTGATATGAATAATTTAGCAGAAAAAGCGCAATCACTTGAAGATGAATATACACAATTATCTTATGAGCTGGAAGAGCTTGAAGCAAATGGTCGCCAAAATGACCGGTGGATTCGTTTACTTGGTGGTGTACTTACAGGTATAGGAATTATCTTATTAGTCGGCTATTTTGTAAGCTCACTTACTTTCTTTTTCGGTGCAGGAGTAGCAGCTACTATTGTAGGTATTTTTATTTTGATTATTGGTATGGTGGTCCAAAATGCTAAATTAACACAATATGAAAATAAAGTAGAAGCTTATGATTTAGACTTACAAGATATCCAATCTGAACTAAATGAAGTTCAACGTAACAAAGAAATTCAAGAAGAACAATTGGCCAACTTATCTGCAGAGTCGACAGACATTGTCACCGAATTAGATAAACTATTAGCTGAAAAAGGTGGATCTTCAAATATATCCTCTCAAGTATGGTTGGAAGATACTTATGTTGATGAAATTTTTAATTTAGACCATAAGATTCAACAATTAGAAATGACCCTAGGTGTTTCTAGTTTCGGCAAAGCCCATGAACAGCAATGGGCAGATTATGCTGCAACATTAGCAGAAGGTGAGTTAAGTGAAGATATTTACTTCCAACAATTTGAAGATGATTATCTAGCTTTAAGGCGTCAGCAAGCAGACCAGGACTATGCATCGTATGAAGAACAAAGTCGTGCCAATAGACGTCAACAATTACAGGCAGAATTGTCTGCTATTAGAGCGGACCAAGAGCGCATTCTTGACCAATATAACTACCCATCAGGTGAAGAATTATTAGCTGCTATTGACCAACAAAAGAAAATGAAACAGAAACAAAATCGTCATGATATTTTAGCTAATCATTTAGATTTAGACTTAGCCGTTTACTTACAACAAGATCGTTCTGTTAGTCAACAATTAACAGACTTACGAACAGAAATTACGAATATGGAAGAAGAAATTGCTGAGTTAACACAGTCAACCGCTGATAAACGTAGTCAAATTCAAGAAATTGCAAATGAAGGTATGGCACCAGATTTACTGCAAGCCTATCAAGCACTAATTGATGAAGCTTATCAGTTGTCTGTTGAATGGGCAGCTAACAAACTAGCCATTGCAACTTTTGAAAAAGCTACTGTAGGTGAATCATCTGATGTTAAAGAACGTGTACTCACAAATGCTTCTCGATTCTTGCTTGACCTATCTGATAGTCGCTTTACCAGTTTAACATTTGGTGAAGAGGGCATGTCAGTCCGTCTAGCTGATGATGCTGAAATGTCGGTGAATCAATTGTCTCGCGGTGAAAAAGCTTTGTTATTTGTAGCTATGCGTTTTGCCTTTATAGATGCACAGCTTGGTAATATTGAATTGCCAATTATTATAGATGAAGCATTTTCACATTTAGACAGAAAATACCGAGCAAATATTTACCGCTTCCTACAAAAATTTGCGTCTTCACACCAAATTATATTCTTTACGGTAGATGATACCTTATTAGATCTTGTAGAAGCACCAGCGCAACATGTGCTGTAGAAAGGAAAGAGATGGACAATTTACAAATTTTTGACGTAGCGCTAGATCAAAACTTTAATATCTATGTATTGATTAAAGTAGCTGAAGTACGAGAAGACCGGAATGGAAAAAAATACATATCTTTCACTTTCCAAGACCGGTCTGGCTCAATCGAAGGCAAATTCTGGGGAGCGACTGAACAAGATATTGAACAATATACATCTGGTCAAGTAGTGGCCTTAGCCGGTAAAAGAGAACTTTACAATGGTAAACCACAAGTTCGAATTAACAGCTTACGCTTAGCCAACGATTCTGAACCTAATGATCCTTCAGATTACGTTGAACGCGGTCCAATGACTAGACAGGAAATGGTCAATGAAGTATTGGCTACTGTCGAGAGTATTGAAAATACTACAATTGATGCGATTGTTCGTTATTTATTACGTGAAGTATCCTGGGATTTCTTTACTTATCCAGCAGCTAAAAAAAACCACCATGCGTACGTAGGTGGACTGGGCTTTCATACCATATCTATGTTACGGTTGGCGCAATCAGTAGCAAATCAATATGATAATATCAATAAGGATTTACTATATGCTGGTGTAATCATCCATGATATTGGTAAAACAGTTGAATTCACAGATCCTATGTCTACTGAATATAGTGTAGAAGGTAACTTGATTGGACATATTTCAATCGTGGATGAGATGATCACGCTCGCTGTTGATAAACTAGGGTTTGATCAATACAGTGAAGACGTTGTCTTATTAAAACATATGGTATTGGCACATCATGGTAAACAAGAGTGGGGGAGTCCGGTGTCACCACATCTATTAGAAGCTGAAATACTGCATCATTTAGATGATTTAGATGCTTCTATTCAAATGATGACCACTGCTTTAGATCATACGGCGCCTGGTGAATTCTCAGCACGTATTTTTGGCATGGATAACCGAGCATTTTACAAACCAAAAGGCCAGACTGAAGTATTGATGGACCAAGAAAATGATGATGCTAGTCAAATATTGGAAGAAACAGACAAAGATTTACCATTTTTTGAATAAAATGGTGATAATCTATTTTTAAATTTCTTTTCTTCAACTAGTTTTTCAGTATCGAAGATCATATTTTTATCTCTCAATTGTAGGGTAATTTTGATAAAAATATTCATGCGAGGATTTCCTATCTATTAGTTGTCGTTAACTTAATGATAATGGAATCCTCGTTTTTTTGCGAAAAAAATTGGACCAATGCCTTTTTTAGTCATCAGTCCTATATATTGTAGCGCCATAACAACTTATAGTAAAAGAACAGATCAAAAAAGCCATCCGAATTCGGATGGCTTTTCATTTAGGTATATTCATTCGTTTATTCAGCAGAAGATTCCGATTCACTAGAACTTGCTTCTGATGAGGCAGAAGATTCAGTTGAAGATTCTTCAGAAGAGGATTCGCTAGAAGATTCTGTAGATTCAGAGGCATCATCGCTTGATGCTGCAGATTCGCTAGCCGCAGATTCACTTTCAGCAGCAGCAGACTCAGCTTCAGCATCCATAGATTCTTGCTCTTCATCTGAGATGATTACATCATCTAAAGCTGTCTTTAAGTCCTTATCTTTAATATCGACATTGTGCGCTTTTAGAATATCAGAAACGATACCGGCAACTAATGTAGAATCTGTTAATTTATCAGCAGTAATTGATTCTTTTAATTTATCTTTTTCTTCTTCTAAACTACCTTTTTCAGGTTTTTCGTCCATTTTAATGATGTGGTAACCAAAGCTTGTTTCAACTGGTGTAGTTGTATATTCGTCTTCCGCTAATTCTTCAGCTGCAGCATAGAATGTCTCATCTAAACCAGAGTCTGCATCTACTTCACCCAGAGAACCGCCCTTTTCAGCAGTTGCAGTATCGGTTGAGTTTTCTTTTGCTAATTCCGCAAAGTCTGCACCGTCATCTAATTGTGCAATCAAGTCTTTCGCTGTTTCCTCATCTTCAACTAAGATATGTGAAACTGTGAATGGTGGAGTATACTCATCATAAGCGGTTTGAATTTCTTCATCGGTGATATCGATATATTTAGCTACTGATTCACTCATTAGCTTATAGTAGTATACTTGATGTTCGTAGTCCTCACGGTCAGAGAAACCAGATGATGCTAAAACAGAATTGAAAGCATCTTCTCCACCATAATTAGCGATAAGGGCTTCAACTTCAGTTGTTGCTTCTTCGGTCAATTCTTTAGCGCGATCTTCACCGACTTCATTAACAAAAACTTCTTCCATAATCAATTCTTGTAATACGGTATTACCGTATGTTGATTTTAATTCTGCTTGTAATTCTTCGTTGGTCACTTCTACACCATCACCAGTTGCAACAGCGCTTGAACCGTCACCTGAACCAGTTGAGCATGCTGCAAGGGCAAAAGTACTTAATAAGGCAATTGAAGTAAGTTTGAATTTCTTACTAATCATCATTTTCTTGATTCACTCCTGTCAAAACTTCATAATACAAGTCTTAATATAGCATATCAAAAAAGCAATACACAATGATTCAGAAGATTAATCAAGAAAACTTCATATTTAATGCTAGATTAATCATTCGTATGCTCATCGTTTGAACGAATGTCAGCGGCAGATAAGTCATGCTGTAATTTTGCCACTTGTTGTTGGATTTCAGAAATTTGTGGTGCAGTAGATTGATTGAAATCGTTCAGCGCAAAGGTAATTTCATCGCGAGCAATTTTCGCTGAGGATAATCCTTGTTGGGCTAAATCTGTTACTGCATTTTGAGCTTGTGCGATTGAACCAGTTAAATCATTGGCTGCATAAGTGACATCGTCAAAATAATTCTTTAAACGCTCTCTATTTTCTGTACCAGAATGAGGTGTTTTTAATAAGGCATAGCCCGCACCTGCAACAGCACCAAATAGGAGACCAGTTATAAATTTTTTCATTATTATCCCTCGATTTGTTGGTTGATAGTCTTGGCAATATTACTTAAGTCTTTGTCTGAGTATGTGCCTTCTTCAGCTGGTTCCCATTTTAAGCCGAAACCATCTTTTTCTCCGTTGTATCTAGGAATTAGATGGACATGTGAGTGGAATACAGATTGATAAGCCATCTCACCATTATTATTTAAAATATTTAAACCTTGCATATCTGGGTAGGCATCTTTTAGGGCATTCGCAATTAAAGGAATCCGTTTAAAGACAGCGCCAGCATCATTTGAAGAATAACCAAAGATGTCTTGAATGTGTTTCTTAGGTACAAGTAAGGTATGACCTTTTGTCACTTGGCTCATATCTAGGAAGGCCATAACTACTTCGTCTTCGTAGACCTTATTTGTTGGGATTTCGCCGTTTGCAATTTTACAGAATATACAATTATCCATGAATAGTCCTCGCTTTCAATAATAGGCTAACTTTCGCCATAATAATTCATCGCATTTATTTATAAATAATGGTAAATTAAAGGCTATAATTATATTAATTTTAACATAAATGATGGGAAGGGAACAATTTCAGTGCTATGCTAAATTGGAATTGATCTATTCGACATTTAAAGACAAAGTGAATTAAAAGGGATGAACTTAATGACATTAACAGTTAAAGGACTTACAGGAGGCTATTCAAGTCAACCTGTTTTAAAAGATATTGATTTTAATATTCAATCAAGTGAAATTGTGGGTCTCATCGGATTAAATGGTGCTGGTAAATCAACCATTATTAAGCATATTATTGGTTTGATGCGGCCAATGAAGGGCGAAATTTCAATTGATGGCCATCAATTAACAGACGATGCTGATGTGTATCGTCAAGCCTTCACTTATATTCCTGAAATGCCAGTATTATATGAAACGTTAACGCTAAGAGAGCATATTGAATTAACTGGGATGGCTTATGGATTAAGTAAGGAAGAGGCGCTAAAGAATGCGCAACCGTTACTAGAAAATTTCCGTTTGGATAAAAGGCTAGATTGGTTACCTATATACTTTTCAAAAGGGATGAAGCAGAAGGTAATGATTGTTTGTGCTTTCTTAGTAGATACCTCATTATATGTAATAGATGAGCCTTTTCTTGGATTAGATCCGATGGCTATTCATGATTTTATAGACCTACTAAAGGCGAAACGAGAAGATGGTGCTTCGGTATTAATGACTACGCATGTTTTAGCAACAGCTGAACAGTATTGTGACCGTTTCTTATTCTTAGCGGATGGGGAATTAGTAGCAGCTGGAACACTAGATGAAATTCGTCAACAATATCAAATGCCAAAAGCAACGTTAGATGATTTGTATTTGCGATTAGCAAAGGGGGCAGATGACCATGCATCTGCTTGATATCTATCATAAGCGCCGAGAAGCGAGTTATCATTTATTTTTAAAAAATGCGAAGTATATTTTTAATGACCACGCTGTTATTGTGCTTTTCTTTTTATTTGGGGCTTTAGCTTATCAATACTCAAATTGGTTATCCACATTATCTCAAGGTTTGGTCGGTATTTGGGTACACTTACTTTGGGCTTTGATCATGACAGTGGGCCTTCTCTTCACTAGTGTTGCTTCTCATATTATTGCTAGTGACTTGGTCTTTCTATTACCTATGGAATCTAAATTTAATGGGTGGTTTCGCTCAGCTTTAAACCACTCGTTATTATTACCAAGTATTATCACCATTTTATTGGTGGCTGGCTCATACCCGTTATTGGTAATGATGGCGGGGTATTCAATTGTTGAATTGCTGGTGTTAGCGGTCATTCTTATTTGTTTTAAGTCAGCACATCTAAGTATTATTCTTGAAAGTTGGCGTTATACAAATCAGCGTTTGATTCAATTTCATCTAGTAATGCTTTATTTTGTGTTATTTATAACAGTACTTTTAGCTTCTTATGTTACGCCCTATCTTTGTTTAGCTATCGCTTTAGTATATTTGATTGTAGTTCATTTTACTGGTATTCAGCCTTTCTCAGAGGAAAAGAAGGGCTGGCATTGGCATAAGCTTGTTTCTATGGAACAAAATCGCCAGCAACAGATTAAACGTGGCTTAGCCTTATTTGTCAATATGCCTCAAGATGCTGTATCTAGTAAACGTCGCAAGCATCTAGACGGACTAATTAAAATAATGAATCGTAGTGATAATCCATATGCTTATCTGTATAGTCGAGCTTTTTGGCGGTCAAGTGATTATTTCCCTCTATGGTCCCGTATGACTTTGATAGGGATATTATATTTGATATTTGTCACAAATAATCACTGGTTGAATATACTAGTGTTATTACTAGTTCAATACTTTAGCCATTTTCAAATTTTACCGATGGCTAAGAAAATAAACCAACATATTTTATTACAGGTCTATCCAATTAATCAAAGTTCACAACTTACTGGATTTAAACAAATGATGATGCAACCAATTTGTACGCAAATTGTATTATTTTTAATTGCAAGCATATTTACACATGACTGGATTTTTACTGGCACATTATTACTTTCAACCATTATACTCGGGTTATTCTTCGTTTATTTTTATCTAGCGCGCTTTATGCGTAAGAAAGAAAAAAAGGTTAGAATACGCTAAGTTAGTTGACTAAGTAAGGATTTCCAACTAAAATAACTAGTACTTAAGAAAAAAGGAGTAAGCATCTCAAAAGGGAGTCGCTGCTCACTTTTTTCATTTATACAGTGAAGTTTTATGACTTGGGTAAACGAGAGGAGGAATGGTTTTGGAATACAAATTTGATCGTGAGTGGATTCTTGAACCTATTGGAGGCGATACTGGCCAAGCTTATGTTGGCTATAATGATGCCAACGATGAACGTGTATTTCTAAAACGAAATTCTTCACCTTTATTAACGATCTTGTCAATGGAAGGTTTTGCACCCAAGTTGAAATGGACTAAGCGCGAAAGTAGTGGGGATATTATGACGGCCCAGGATTGGGTTTATGGTAATGTCTTATCACATTTTGAAGTAGCCCAATTGCCCGTTGTAAAATTGATGTATCGTTATCACCATTCAGATAATCTATACAATATGTTAGTGAAAATTGATGGTGATGTTTATGAACCAGAACGTTTTTTACAAGATTATCAAAGTAATCTATCAAAAGAATTACGTAACCACCACTTCTTAACTTGTGTGGAGAATTGTTTGTGGGACACGCGTCATTTAGTTGATGGTGCACGCAAAACGGTATGTCATGGGGACTTAAACCGTCGTAATTTTATTCGTGCTGAGGATAACCAATTGTATCTAGTAGACTGGGAAATGGTTAAAATTGCTGATCCAATATTAGATATCAGCCAGTTATTGGTACAATATGTTGACTTTAAAAATTGGGATGCTTGGTTTGATTTATATGGATTACGTATTACGTATGATATTTATCAACGTATTGAATGGTACTCCATGTTAAATCTCCTGAATATGATCAAAAAAGATTATCAAGAGAACCGGATGATGGCCATGAACCATAAGATATTAAAATTAAAACATATATATAATAACCGCTACCTACAGCAAGTAGGAGAAATGTAACAAGTGTCAGTCAACTGAAAGGGACCGGGCCTTCCGGTCTTTTTTATTGGAATGAATCATACTAGATAGTTTTGATGAGGAGGAAAATATGCGTGTAAGAAATAAGCCATGGGCAAAAGATGCTATGGCAAATCATAGAGAATATGTCATTTTAGAACCAGAAACGATGCAAGGAAAATGGCAAGCAGAATTTAATAATGACCATCCTATTCACTTAGAGGTGGGGACTGGAAAAGGACAGTTTATTATTGAAATGGCACGCCGTCATCCAGACATTAATTTCATTGGTCTTGAACTGCAAGAGTCAGTTTTAGTGATGGCAATGGAGAAAGCTTTAAAAGGTGAAATACTTCCGAATTTACGCTTTATTTTAGGGAATGCCCTTGAACTATCTAATTATTTTGAAGATGGAGAAGTTACTAAATTATACTTAAATTTCTCTGATCCTTGGCCAAAAGCACGGCACGCTAAACGTCGCTTAACTTTTAAAACATTCTTAGACCAATATAAACATGTATTAAAAACAGATGGATTATTGCAATTTAAAACGGATAATCAAGGTTTATTTGAATATTCACTCACCTCAATGTCTCAATATGGGATGGATTTCTTAGAAATTTCATTGAACCTGCATGAGTCAGATATCGAAGGTAATGTACAAACAGAGTACGAAGAGAAATTCTCAGCCCGAGGTTTTAGAATTAACTATATGCTAGCAAAATTCAAATAAAACGATGTGCTAATGCCGCTTAGAATAGATAAGTTGGACAAAAATCAAGTAATGCTGACTTTTTAGCAAAGTAATCAAAATGTAGTGATATATAATAGGTCAATCTACTAGAAGAAGCCAAATATCATTACGATTATAAGATAACAAAAAGAGGATGTGACCTTTACGTCACATCCCCTTATTTATATGCGATAACTCTTATAACTTATAAAAGTCTAAAAAGTTACCTGTTTTTGGATCAGCCATAAATTCATATTGAACCAATTCATTGTCTTCGGTTCGTGAAATCCCACCGTAGAAAACTTCTTGTTTTTGCCCAAAGCGTTCTGCTTCGATTGGTTGTAATTCAATCCAAGAACCTTCAATGGTACCTGGGTCAGTGAATAAGGCTTTCGCTTTTTTTAGGACATCATTACCATCCACTTTTTTAGAGTGGTCAGATACTAAAGCACCTACAACACCACCGATAACTAAACCGCAACCAAATAGGAAGCTAGCTAATAGGATATCGTTACGTTTATTTTGCAGTTCGTATTGATTAGACATATAATCGCTCCTTTATTGTCTGAAGGTTGAATAAGTAATACTATTTCGATAAGTGATGATATATGTATTATAACAATCATAGTTAACAAAATATAGTTTGACCTACTAGGATAATGGGATTGTGAAAATTGAGGCTGTATAAATGGTATGATTTGAGCCTCTTTATTAATATTTGCACTTTTATTACTATGAGTATATAATTTAGTGGAATATGATACTTTTTAATAGGACATTACCAGTCTAGTTGATGACTAGGCTTTTTTATTGGTTACTGTCGTAAGTTTTATTTAATCCTATATTAAAATGGATATATGAAGGAGATTTTAACAAATATGTGGATTAGTATATATAACCGAGATGGCGTCGGTGACGTGATCATGTTTTCAAAAGGCACATTAGCGAGAAATCGTATTGCAACTTCAACTGTTGGCGATGTAACGCGTATTTATAATAGTGAATCAAAAGAAACCATGGGTTACAACATTCAAAATATTTCTAAACTAATATCAATCGAAGGAAAGGGACGAGTACACTTAAGTCAAACACAACTAGATTTAATCAACCAATCGCTTTATGAGCAAGGTTTTGATACCATTCCTTTCAATGATAATCCACGTCTAGTTGTGGCTGAAGTATTAGAGGTGAAAGATTTAGAAGGTTCTGACCACTTACATATCACCCAAACAAAAATTGGGCCGGATGAAGTTGTACAAATCGTTTGTGGTGCAGCTAATGTCCGTGAAGGAATGTTTGTTGTAGCAGCCTTACCGGGTGCTGTCATGCCAAATGGACAAGTCATCTGGGAAGGTGAATTGCGCGGCGTTCCAAGTTACGGTATGTTAACTTCTGCATTTGAATTAGGCGTTGATCCTGAACATGAACGAAAAGGTATCCTAGAAATTAAAAATGACGTGCCAGTTGGGACATCATTTGATAAAATTAATAGTGAGCATTTCGTTGATGCCTAATGAGATATTAAGTAACCTCATAAATAAATAAATAATACATGTAAAGTGTTGGGGGTGAGTAGTTGCGTCAAGAGCATGACAAACTGAGACATTCTAAGGACAAATGGCAGCGAATAGAAGAGAGAACGAATAATCAGCTTGAGCATTTTGTGCCATTTTATTATAAGGAGAATAATGCTTTGTTACATGAGAAAAATAACAATCCAATTACTTTCCCCAACTACATGAACTGGTATAACCAAGGGGAAGATGCATCTTCTAGAAGACAAATCCCGCCTAAAAAGGCATACGATGCGAATAGAGAAAATCAAGACCCCCAACAGATGGCTTACTATCGATCCGGGCAAGATCACAAACAACGCCATCAGTCGTCATATGGGCATTTTAACTATGGCCGGCAAGACTCTTCAAAAACAAGATTAGCTAATGATTCAGCTGATCAAGAAGTATTTAAGGCAGTGAATGTTGACAACAAGCGTCAACAAAAGTTAGATCGGTTACGTCAAGAGTTGCAGGAGTATCAGGATTATCAGTTCCGTAGACCTTTTCAACCTAGTGAATTGCCGTCAAATTGGACGAGTAGTCGTCAGGATGCTAAAATTGCCCGATCTAAAGGGAGAAGCCAATTTCATTTTGAAGAAGCTATTTCTGAACCTAAAGGATTTCAAGAGAAGCGACAAACAATGCCGATTTCAGAAGCATCAACTGAAAGAAAAACTATGCCCAAACGTGGACATTTAAACCGAGGTTTAAAAAGTATTATGGCAGATGAACCAGGGGTTAGCTTTCACCAGCCTGGAAAACAAGCAAAGTCAGGACATTATTCTTATTTTCCAGGGAAAGATCAGTCAGAAAATACCCCATATTTAAGAAATAAACAAGCAAAGTCTAATCGAGGAAATGGAGATTTAAACGAGAATGAATAAAGAATTAACGTATCACTTCACTGGGATTAAGGGTTCAGGTATGAGTGCCTTGGCCTTAATCTTGCACAATATGGGTTATAAAGTTCAAGGTTCTGACCAAGAAACTTATTTCTTTACCCAACGAGGTCTAGAAAAAGCAGGAATTGAATTATTACCTTTTAATGCTGATAATATTCAACCAGGAATGTTTGTGATTTGTGGTAATGCTTTTGGTGATGACCATCCCGAAGTTGTCCGTGCTAAAGAACTCGGTCTCGATGTGATGCGTTACCATTTCTTCCTTGGAGAATTAATTAAAGATTATACGAGTGTGGCGATTACGGGTTCCCACGGGAAAACATCTACTACTGGTTTGATGGCACATGTGATGCGAGGTTTACACCCTACAAATTTCTTAATCGGCGATGGTACTGGTGCAGGGCAAGAGGATGCTGAATACTTTGTATTAGAAGCAGATGAATATCGTAAACACTTCTTAGCTTACTATCCAGATTACGCGATCTTTACGAATATTGATTTTGACCATCCAGACTATTATGAAAATATCGATCAAGTATTCGCAGCTAATACTACTTTTGCACACCAAGTGAAGAAAAAGGTAATTGCATACGGTGGTGATGCTTACCTTCGCCAATTTGCAGATCAATCTGATTTAGAGGTTTGGTATTACGGTCTTGAAGGTGGCGATAACCATATCGTTGCTTCCAATGTTGATTTAGCGACTGACGGTTCTCATTTCGATGTGCATGTGATGGGTGAATATTATGGTCATTTTGATATTCCAACATTTGGTGAACATAATGTGATGAATGCTTTATCAGTGATTGGTTTTTGCTATTTTGAAAATTTCCCAGCTGATCGGGTTGCTGAAGAATTACGGACTTTTGGTGGTGTAAAACGTCGTTTCTCAGAAAAGAAAATTGGTGATATGACTTTAATTGATGACTATGCACACCATCCGTCAGAAATTAAAGCGACAATTAACGCTGCTCGTCAAAAATATCCAAATAAAAAAATTATTTCTGTTTTCCAACCACATACATTTAGTCGTACAATTGCACTAATGGATGAATTTGCAGGTGCTTTGGATTTATCAGATGATGTTTATTTATGTGAAATTTTTGCTTCTGCCCGTGAGAAAGATAATAAACAAGTATCTGTTACTGACTTAGCAAATAAAGTGACTAAGCCTGTTGAAGTATTGCCGTTGGAGAATGTATCGCCATTATTAGACTATGACGATGCTGTCATGATCTTTATGGGGGCTGGCGATATTATGAAATTTGCTTATGCATATGAAGAGCTTTTGGCAGATAGCCAATCAACAATTCACTAAAATATAATAATTAGAAAGGTCGGCTTTGTGCTGGCCTTTTTGTAAATTGCTTGGGATGATATATAAGGTGGTGGAACGAAAAATGGTTTATCGAAAAATTTTACAATTTGACCAAGAAGAACGATTTCAAGATGTTTTAGCGAATGATGTCAACGCTTTAACCTGGTTACATTATGAAAATCCAGATAAAGTAGAAGTTAGGAAAGTGCTAGAAGACTATCATTTACCAGTTCATTTTGGCGAATATATTTATGACCAGTTTGAAACTTCTTGGATTGAGTATTACCGTAATGAAGCGGGAGAGTTATTTACCTATATCATCATTCAGTATCCATACGGTCATGAAGTGATTAGTGAAAATACTTATCGTACAGCACCATTAGTGATTGTAATGGGGACAGATGTCGTAATGACGTTTATGAACCATACCAATGTGCCGTTTATGCTAGATATTCAACGGTTAAATTTTCCATCTGATTTTCCATTAACTTCTTCATATGCCTTTGTGATGTATATGTTTTATGAAGTAGCTCAAGCGCATATTGATGCAGTTACTAATATACACGGACTAATCAAACAAGCTGAGGAAGAAGCACGTCACTCTACTAAGAACAATGTATCATATGCCTTAATTAATATAAATAAAGGACTAGTATATCTTTCTACTGCTGTTCATCAAAATGCGAAAACATTGGATAAAATCAATCAGTATTTCACCCGTATTGAAAAGGATACCCGCTACCATGAACGGGTCTTAAATAGAGTACAAATAGAAATGAATCAAGCTAAAACAATGATTGAAAATGATATGTTAGTGGTTAATAAATTAAATGATATGTTATCAAATGTCATTTCAAACAATCTAAATGATGTCATGAAACGATTAACTGTCATTACAATTATTATGACGGTACCAACTATTACAGCAGGCCTTTGGGGAATGAACGTGGCACTCCCCTTGGAGGACAATATTCATGGTTTTTCAATCATTTTAGTAGGATCAGTGATTTTATCAGTGATTATTTACTGGATTATCGAAAGAATGGATTTGTTTAAATGATACGAGAAGCTATAAATTTTTTGAAAAGTAGTGTTTTAACTATCGCGTCGTCGCTAAATTATGCTAATATGAAGACAGTATAATCAAGGAGGCTATTATGGCTAAGCAAAAGATTAAAAAAGCAGTAATTCCAGCTGCTGGTTTGGGCACCCGTTTTTTGCCAGCAACTAAGGCAATGGCGAAAGAAATTATTCCAATCTTGGATAAACCGTCGATTCAATTTATTGTAGAAGAAGCGATTGAAAGTGGTATTGAAGAGATTTTAATCATTACTGGACGTAATAAACGTTCAGTCGAAGACCATTTTGATGCAAACTTCGATTTAGAAGATAACTTAAAACAAAAACACAAAGATAAATTATTGAAGATGGTTGAGGATACTTCACTATTGAATATCCAATTCAAACGTCAACATTATCCAAAAGGACTAGGAGATGCTATTTTCCAAGCTAAATCATTTGTTGGTGATGAACCGTTCTTATTACTTTTGGGTGACGATATCATGGTTAATGCAGAGGGAGAACGCCCTTTATCTAAACAGCTGATTGAATGCTATCAAGAACATCTAGAAGATGGCAATATATTAGTGGCAGGAGCAACTGTTCCAGCATCAGAAGCATCTGCATATGGGATTATGACAACTTCTGGGAATGGTGAAGCAGGCATTTATCATATTGATAAGTTTGAAGAGAAGCCACAAAATGAAACAGAAGAAAAATTAGCGGCAGTGGGACGTTATATCTTAACTCCTGAGATTTTTGATGCTATTGAAGCTATACCAGTGAACGCATTTTCCGGTGAAATTGAATTAACAGATGCCATCAACTCTCTTGCAAATGAAGATAACTTAAAAGCTTATGACTATCAAGGTGAATGGTATGAAGTTGGGGAACCATTAGGTTTACTTAAAGCCAGCATTCAATTCGCCTTACGTCACGAAGAAACAGCAGACGGTTTCCGTGAATACTTGAAAAATGATATTATTCCAAATTTAAAATAAATGCCTAAATAAGCAGTAGCACCGAAATAATGGTGCTACTGCTTATTTTTCTTAACTATTATATTCTTCAGGCTGAAGTCCAGCAGCTAATATTTTTAGTAGTTGTCCATTTTCAGTATTTTCATGCCAACCGCTAAAGTAGTTAGATCCAGGTCCGTAAGCATAGACATTCACATCTTCACCTGTATGGTTACCAGTTGTCCAGCCTGTATTTGAACGGCGGTCAACAATATCACGGATGGCTTGTGTTAAACGTCCTACTTTTTCTTCGTAAGTATAGACGTATGTATGGTAAATTGACCGTAA
The DNA here is from genome assembly GCF_001806975.1 of Aerococcus sp. HMSC10H05. Taxonomy (NCBI): domain Bacteria; kingdom Bacillati; phylum Bacillota; class Bacilli; order Lactobacillales; family Aerococcaceae; genus Aerococcus; species Aerococcus sp. HMSC10H05. The sequence continues at coordinate 22,214 of NZ_KV786958.1, read as the reverse complement.
TTGATTTTGTTCAGTAGCAGATAGGTCGAATTGGATATTATGCCTAATAACTTCTACCCAATCATTCGTTTCTTGTGTTAGCTGGGCAATATGCTCAGGGGTGGCCTTTACATTTCGGATAAATTCTGGCAACCATGAATCAATATTGTTAGCCCCCATGGTCATCCCACCAGTTGCATGGTCTGAAGTAGAGATAACTAATGTATTACCATCTTGTTTTGCAAAATCAATAGCTACTTGGAAGGCATCAGCATAATCATCCATTTCACTCATGATGCCAACGATATCTTTATGGTGGGCAGCCCAGTCAATTTGACTGCCTTCAACCATTAAGAAGAAGCCGTCATCACCAGTATCTAAACGACGAATAGCAGAGTGGACCATTTCAGCTAAACTTGGCGTTACGTTAGACCATCGATCAATCGCCATTGGAAGCCCAAATTCTGAGAAAAGGCCCAGTACTTGTGGGCTATTTGAATTAAATAACTCCTGTTTAGTGTGGACGATGTCATAACCTAGATCGGCAAATTCTTGCGCTAAGTTACGGTCTGGTCGGATAAAATGATTACGCCCACCACCAAGCATCACGTCAATCTTTTGTTGACCATCAAGGGTATCATCAAGGTATTGGTCAGCAATATCAAAATAATCCAAGCGACTTTCAACATGAGCTGCAAAACCAGCAGGTGTAGCATGGCTAATTTCAGCCGTCACTACAATCCCTGTTTTCTTTTTGTTGGCTTTAGCGATCTCTAAAGCAGAATCTACCCGATTCATTTGTTTGTCTAGCCCAATAACACCGTTCATGGTTTTAACGCCTGTAGCCATAGCAGTGGAGGATGCTGCTGAATCTGTAATTGTCGCCCAAGGATCAAAGGAATAAGTAGATTGTTGGCCCACCAAATATTTGTTAAAGATGCTTGATTTTCGAAAGTGGCCGACATCTTGATGTAAATACTCTCGATAGGCTGATGCGAGTGAAACGCTCATCCCATCAGATACCATGAAAATAATATTCTTGGGTTGATGAGGTAAATTTTCGTTACTAGCTACCATTTGTTGCTACATCCTTTCCATAATCATTGTCAAATAAATACCAATTAAAGAAATATATATGAACTTTTCTATCTTACAAGCCCATTATAAGTTAAAATAGGAAGGAATGCTAAAGAAAGAGGGATACGACATGTTAAGGATTGATGCCGCAGTACTACATATTTTCGATACGAATACTAACGAGCCCGTCCTATCACAGACACTTTTGGACCATAAAGAACAATACATGGTGGAATATATCGAAAAGATGATGAGCAAAATCATGTACACAGCGCAACAAAAGGTAGGAAAACTACCTGATAGAAGTCCTGCTAAAGAAATTTTAGTGGGTATGAATCAATCGGAAAATTTCTTGCATGGTACACAAAAGTTGACCAACCGTTTCTTCAATTTCACCAAATTAAATCCGGATATTAAACCAGCAGATTTGTTGTGGACGGGATTTTGGCTAGATGAAGCGTATTTTGTGGGTATGTTTAAATTAAACCATAATGAGTCTTATACCCACTATGTTGAATATGATCAAGATAATTTAAAGAATGATCTAATCATTAATCGTGCGATTTTACCAAGTCCAACCCAAGCGATTGACGAAGGATTTCTATACTGTATGGAAACAGAAGAATATTTCTTAATCGAGAAGAAGCATCTCATTGAGGAATATGGTGAACGAATAAATTATCTGAGCGAAATTTTTCTAGATATTCAAACCAATCCAAGTATGAAAGAATCGGTTAATATCATCAAAAAGGCGGTTGCTAAAACTGCCAAGAAATTTGGAGAAGATGACTATCAAGATTTAGCTGAGGTGAAGCAGATCCTTCATGATACGATTCATGAAAATCAAGCTATCGATAATCAAGCAATTGCTGAAGTGATGTATGGTGATAATTTCTCACGTAAACAAGCTTACTTCGAAGAAACCAATGAACAAGGTTTAGCTGATGAAACACCCTATATGCCAGAATTACTGGGCAACAATATGCAAAGACAAAAATTCAAGTTTGAAAATGGCATAGAATTATCCATTCCACTAGACTTATTTAATGACCCAGAAGTAGTGGAAATTAAAAATAATCCAGATGGGACACTATCAGTTGAAATCAAAAATATTGAGAAAATCAAAAATATGTTCTAGTTACTATTGGATTAAAGAAAGGGTCTAGTAAATATGTGGCAAAAGCTGAAAGCGTTAGGTTGGCGGTCTGCCTTAATCGTATTCTTTATCGTTTATATGATGACAATCTTGTTTGTACCAAATCCAGAGCAATTTCAAACGGCTTTTCGCTTTATCTTTGCAGCCATTATTATGGTTGGATTTGTCTTTGAACTTGAAAACAGACGAAAAAATAAATAAGCAGTAGATCGTTAAAAAATATAAGGGGATGTGCGCTAAGTATCGCATCCCTTTTTATCATTTTTCGTATATGTCGTATAGTCAATCATCACTTCGTTCATTCACCCCATTAGACTAAGCTTGTAAAAAATGCGGTTCATTGACAACACTTTGAAGAGGGGTAAAATAATGATAGTGAAAATAATACAAGTAGAGAGGGTTTTTAGATGAAATATAATGACACTTGGGACTTAAACGCCATGTATCAAGGCGGGGTAACAGGTCAAGCATTCAAGGAAGCTTTAACTAGTTTAGTTGAAAAGCGTGATGCTTTAATCAAGGTGATGCAGGCTTTTGATGTGAATGTAGAAAATGCATCCGTCACTTTTGCAGATATCATTGATCAAGCTGATCAGTATTTAAATGAATATACAACCTTAATGACTTATGCCCAAATGGCTAGTGACGCAGATATGCGTGATGAAGCCGCTTCAGCAGCGATTAATAAGGTAGCGACTTTAAACCAAGCTTATGAAATTGCGCGTAAAGGTTTAAATAAACAATTGGCGACTCTTTCAGATGCTGCATTCCAAGATTTTTTAGCGGAACCACGCTTAGCGGAAATTGCCTTTATCCTTGAAGAAGCGCGCCGCGATGCTAAACGCTTGTTAGATGATCAAGCAGAAGCCCTTTTATCAGAATTACAAATCGATGGTTTATCAGGCTGGTCAAATACCTATTCTACTACCGCTTCAGTGATGACGATTTCGGTTGACCTGGATGATGGCCATCATGATTATTCTGTGGGACAAGCGATGAATAATATGTATGCTGACCCAAACCCTGAAAATAGAGCGAAGATTTTTGCTGCTTGGGAAGAGACATTTGCTCAATATGGTCCGGTGTTTGCGGATGTATTAAATCATTTAGCTGGTTACCGTTTAACTACTCAAAAAGCGCATGGCTACGCTGACTTCATGGAAGAACCATTAGAATATAACCGTATTCAAGCTGAAACTGTCGAAGCGATGTGGCAAGCTGTTGCAGACAATAAAGATATCTTTGTACAGTTTTTAAACCGTAAAAAAGCGTTGCTTGGTCTAGATGAATTAAACTGGCAGGACGTTGACGCACCGCTAAATTTCCCAGATACGAAACCAACAACCTTTACTTATGATGAAGCAGCGGACTTTGTGATAGAAAACTTTAGAACTTTTGGAGATAAGCTAGCAGACTTTGCCCAATTAGCTATCGATAAACGGTGGATTGAAGCAGAAGATCGTCCTGGTAAGCGTCCAGGGGGCTACTGTACAGAAACTATTAATGAAAATGAAACGCGTATTTTTATGACTTTTACTGGTTCAAGAAATGATACGTCGACGCTAGCGCATGAATTAGGCCATGCTTTCCATTCAGAGGTATTAACTAGTGAAGCACCATCCAACCAGGCTTATGCAATGAACGTAGCAGAAACTGCTTCAACTTTTGCAGAAACCATCGTGGCAAATGCGAACTTAAAACAAGCTAAAAATAAGTCTGAGCGTCTACAGTTATTAAACGCTAAAATGGAAAATGCCATTGCTATGTTTATGAATATCCGCGCGCGTTTCTTGTTTGAAACAGCCTTTTATACTGAACGTCAAGAAGGGTTTGTTTCAGAGAGTCGTTTAAATGAGTTAATGGTTGCAGCACAAGAAGAAGCATTTGGTGGAGCTATTCATGACTTACATCCACACTTCTGGGCCAGCAAGTTACATTTTTTTATCGATGATGTACCTTTCTATAACTTCCCATACACATTCGGCTATATGTTTAGTTTAGGGATCTATGCTGAATACTTGAAAGCACCTGAAGGGTTTGAAGAACGTTATATTGCCTTATTAAAAGATACCGGTCGTATGACAACTGAAGATTTAGCGATGAAACATTTAAATGCTGATCTAACGAAAGCAGACTTCTGGCAAGCAGCGATTGATTTAGCGGCTCAAGATGTGAAAGAATTCTTGGCTGAGTCAGAAGATTTAATCTAAACAATTCATATAAGGTCATTCTAAAAGCAGGTGAGAGTATATTTCCTTTACCTGCTTTTTACAAACCATTGAAGTTGTGCATGTTATAATTGATTGAATAATGATATTTGTGGAGATGGGAAAATGACGACTGCAGTAATTGGCGCGATTATTGGTGACGTAGTGGGGTCACGGTTTGAACGGCACAATCATAAGGACAAAGCATTTGAACTATTTACTGAAAAGAATCGGTTCACTGATGATACAGTGATGACCTTGGCGGTTGTAGATGCACTTATGGACATGACCAGTCAAAAGTTGCAGCTAGGTCAAGATGATTCGGCAATTCAAACGCTGATGATAAGGTCTATGCAAAAATTAGGTAGCGCTTATCCGTTGGCTGGCTATGGCTTAAACTTTTCTAAGTGGTTACGTTCAGATAATCCAGAACCTTATGGCTCATACGGAAACGGAGCGGCCATGCGTATTTCACCGGTAGCTGATTTAGATTTATCAAGTCAAGACCGCGATTATTTGGTGAATTTGATTACGTCAGTTTCCCATAATTCCAAAGAAGGTATATATGGTGCGCAGGCTATGGCAAAAACAGTTGTGACTGCTAAATCAGTGGAAGATAAGGCGATAATTGTTAGCAAAATGGCTGATTTTTATCCACTTGATTTTAGCTTGGATGAGATAAGGCCAACTTACAAATTTGATGTTTCTTGTGCCGGGTCTATCCCAGTAGCCTTTCAAGCCTTTTTGGAAAGCAATCATTTTGAAGATGCCATCCGCAATGCGGTATCAGTAGGCGGAGATTCAGATACAATCGCCAATATGACAGGGGCTATAGCCTCAGCTTATTATCAGGATATACCGGATGATCTTGTAATGAAAACACTGACCTATTTACCGGATGATTTGCGGACAATTTTCACTAAATGGCAATCATTTATTGGATAGGAGGATAATGATGACAATTTTTGATGATATTAAACAAGAAATTATTGATGATCCTTATAATAAAGATTATACAGACCGAGGGATTGATCCCGTTTTCTATGCTTCAAAAAATGCCCGAGTGGCCATTATTGGGCAAGCACCGGGTAAGAAGGTTGAGGAAACCCAAATCTTCTGGAATGATCAGTCTGGAGACCGTTTAAGGGATTGGATGGGCGTTTCAAGAGAGACCTTCTATGAGACTGACCTCATTGCCCAATTACCAATGGATTTCTATTATCCAGGTAAAGCCAAAACAGGAGATAAACCGCCTAGAAAAGAATTTGCGGAAAAATTTCATCCCCAAATTTTGAAAGAAATGCCAGACCTAGAAACAATTATTTTAATCGGTAATTATTCACAGAAACATTATTTAGGAAAAGAACGGCAAAAAAACTTAACAGAAACGGTTAGACACTACCAAGATTATTTACCCAATTACTTTCCGCTAGTGCACCCATCGCCCTTAAATCAACGGTGGATGAAAAAGAATCCTTGGTTTGAAACTGATGTACTACCAGACTTTAAGAAATTGATAGCGAAGTATATTCAAGCAGATTAGGTTATGGATAAAAAAGTAGGATGATGATATCGCAGTATAAGCAATTGAGTATTTTAGATACTAAATAGTAGCTAACTTACAGCATGCTAAAAAGAGACATTACAATTTCCTTTTATTAAACGTTAAAGAAGACGGTGTGAAAGGATAATTACTCTTATCATAAAAGCAAAAACTGGTGTACTGTTATCAGTAAAACACCAGTTTTTTATTGACTTTATTACCTTTCAACCAGTTAAATATCTAAACTGATTACAGGTCCAGCTGGAATAATACCATTCGGATTGATGGTTGGATGACTACCGTAGTAGTGGTGTTGGATATGGTAAAAATCAACTGTGTCAGATATACCTGGCATGTTGTAAATTTCACGCGTATAACGCCAAACATTTTCAAAGTCAGTTAAATGTTTAATATTGCATTTAAAATGACCATAGTAAACATGCTCAAAGCGGATTAGTGTTGGGAACAAGCGGATATCGGAAGTAGTAAATTGATCACCCAATAAGAATTTATTGTTGGCTAAGATACCATCTATTTTTTCTAGGGCGTCAAATACATGACCAACTTCTTCTTCATAAACAGCTTGATCTGTTGCGAAACCTGCTTTATAGACACCGTTATTAATATTTGGATAGATGTAATCATCCATTTCTTTGATTTGGTCACGCAGTGCTTCAGGATAGTAATCACCTTCAATAGCACCAATATCATCAAAGGCAGTATTGAACATCAGCATAATTTCAGACGATTCGTTATTCACAATCGTATCATTTTGCTTATAGTATAAAACTGGTACAGTTACACGACCCGTATAGTTAGGGTCAGCGTGCGTATAAACTTGGTATAGGAAGTCAGCATTTAAGATAGGATCAGCAATAACCCCTTGATCTGGCGCAAAAGTCCAGCCATTTTCCAACATAATTGGATTGACAATCGAAATGGAAATCATGTCTTCTAGACCCTTTAATTTGCGCATCATTAAAGTACGACTAGCCCAAGGACAAGCTAAAGATACATACAAGTGATAGCGTCCTGGTTCTGCCTTAAAGCCACCTTCACCTGATGGTCCAGGTGAGCCGTCTTTAGTCACCCAATTTCTGAATTGAGAATCTTTCCGGACGAAACGTCCACCTGTTGATTTGGTATCATACCATTGGTCCTTCCAGACCCCGTCTACTAATAATCCCATTCTTTCATCTCCTTTTAGAACTAATATTTCGATTTCAAACTAATATACACCTATTGTAATATAATGACGTTGATTTCTCAAGCAATAGCGGTTGACTAATATTAGAATAGTTATTCGTAGAACACGAACTATTGAAAAATAGGCATCCGTTGATGACTAACAAATAAAAGTTAGCTATACTTAATTGGACTGGTATCAAATTATCCGTTTAAATCATCATGAAAAGAGGCTTAATCATTGCGATACGAATCACTTCAAGCAAAGTTACCCCTAGCACCCGCAGGCGAAATGGTGTTAGGATTAGCATCAATGAAACAATTAATGGCTCATTTTAACCATCCAGAAAACGAACTACCAACGATTCATATTGCTGGAACTAATGGTAAAGGGTCTACAGCTAAAATGCTTAGTACGATCCTAGAGCAGGCAGGCTATAAAGTCGGCTTATTTACTTCTCCATCATTGGTAGACTTTAACGAACGGATTCAAATTAATGGCAAGCAAGTGACGGATGACCAATTGATGAAACAAGTTGATCGGATGACAGCAGCCTTAGCACCTGATGAATACTATACTGAATTTGAAGTATTTACTGGACTCGCTTGGTTGGTCTTCGAAGCTGAAGAAGTAGACTTTGTCGTCTTAGAAGTTGGCTTAGGCGGGAGATTAGATGCAACCAATATCATCGAGAAACCACTGGTCACCGTTATCACAAAAATTGCTTTAGATCATCAGAAAATTCTCGGCAACACTTTAACAGAAATTGCTGGTGAGAAAGCAGGTATATTAAAAACTGGCGTTCCCTTAGTCGTCTATCCACAAGTTGATGAGGTAAAACAGGTCATCGCACATCAAGCTGACCAGCTTCAAGTACCTATACATGAAGTCAAACCAGCCGATATTGAACTAGTAGGTTACGATAGCCTGGGATTGCAAATTTTCAATTATAAAGGACACCAGTATAAACTCAATTTACAGGCACCTTATCAGGTGAATAACGCCGCCCTAGCAATTGAAATTACCTATGCCTTGAAAGCACAAGGCATCACCATTTCAGACCAAGCTATCCAACAGGGGCTTATGACAGTTACTTGGCCAGCACGTTTTGAACAAGTTGCAACAAATCCGGCCATTATTATAGATGGCTCACATAATATGGATGGCATCCTGTCATTGAAGGAGGCACTTTTAACCCATTATCCAACTGAAAAAATAGGGAAAAGAGTAGCGATTATGGGCATGTTAGCCGATAAAGATGTCGTACATGTTGTCAAAGAGATTGCGCCCATCTTTCAAAAGATTATTACAGTTACCCCTCATTCAAATCGTGCCTTACCTGCTGAGGCATTAGCCACTATGGTGGAAAAAACTGGCGTAACTGTTGCACTGGCTGAGTCAGATCAGGCAGCCTTAGCAATGGCAATAGCAGATTTAAATAGCGAAGATGTCTTATGTATATTTGGTTCATTCTATTTTGTGGGCTATCTTCGAGAGATGATTCAAAATAAGGCATAAAAGTATAGTAGAACATTAAAAAAAATGGAAAAAGGTGACAAAATGGACACGAAACGAATTGAAAAAGCAGTCAGAGAGATATTGCTTGCTATTGGCGAAAATCCGGACCGTGAAGGGTTAGTTGAAACCCCTGAGCGAGTAGCTAGGATGTATGCAGAGGTATTTGATGGCTTAACTAGAGATCCTAAAATACATACAGAAAAAACATTTTCTGAATCAGCATCAGAATTTGTGTTGGTAAAGGATATCCCTTTTCACTCAACATGTGAGCACCACTTATTACCGGTAATTGGCCAAGCACATGTCGCTTATATTCCAAAAGACGGTCAAGTTATTGGTTTATCTAAATTGGCTAGGATTGTAGAAGATTTTGCCTTAAGACCACAATTACAAGAGCGGTTGACCAACCAGGTCGCGGATGTATTAGCAAATGAATTAGGGGCTGAAGGGGTTTATGTAGTCCTTGAAGCAGAACATATGTGTATGACGCTAAGAGGCATTAAGAAGCCGGGTAGTAAAACGGTTACCTATGCAACACGTGGTGTTTATAACGATCGTGACCGCCGTCAAGAGGCTTTAGATATGATGCAATTATAGTAGAAAGTTTGTGAGTAGATGTATATTAAACGATTAAATAAAACCTTCAATTTCCCAAGCGACCACACTTGGATCATGGGCATTTTAAATGTGACGCCTGATTCATTTTCGGACGGTGGTGCGTATCTCGCTTCAGATGATATGATTGCCCAAGTGAAGAAGATGGTGTCAGAGGGAGTAGATATTATTGATGTAGGCGGGGAATCAACCCGCCCAGGTCATGTACCAGTAATCCTTGAAGAAGAATTAAAGCGAGTTGTGCCGGCCGTGAAGGCTATACGTGAAGTATCAGATGTTATCATTTCAGTGGATACTTGGAAAGTTGAAGTAGCCCGTCAAGCCTTAGAAGCTGGCGCAGACATTATCAATGATCAATGGGCAGCAACTAGAGAACCTGAAATTGCGAAGGTTTGTGCTGACTTTGATGCCCCCTTGATTTTGATGCATAACCGTGAAACATATAAACCCTATCAAAATATGATGGATGAAATGAAAAGGGACTTACAAGCATCTATTGAGATTGCCCGTAAACAAGGTATGCGTGATGACCAATTAATTCTTGATCCAGGGGTTGGGTTCGCAAAAACAGCGGATGACAACTTGTTGGCAATTCAAGGATTACAAGAATTAGCTAGCTTTGGTATGCCTATCCTTTTAGCCACTTCAAGGAAAGGGTTCTTAGGGAAATTAGTGGATGTGCCGGCTAATGAGCGGGACGTAGCTACTGCAGCTACTACTGTTTCGGGTATTTTATCGGGTGCTGATATGGTTCGTGTCCACAATGTGAAAGTAAACAAGGAAGCAGCGGTAGTTGCGGATGCCATTAAACGTGGACAAGTAGCGCCCCTAGCGCGATGAGGAGGAAGTCAGATGGCAACAAGGGACAAAATATATTTAAATAACCTGCAATTCTACGCCAATCATGGCTTGTTAGCTGAGGAAACAACTTTAGGACAACGTTTTAATGTGGATGCTGTCTTAACTGTTGACTTAGGTCCAGCTGGGCAATCAGACAATATGTACGATTCGGTGTCTTATGCTGATGTTTATACTGTGATTGAAGATGTTGTGGTCCATCAACCTCCAGTAAAATTATTAGAGCGGTTAGCTCATAAATTAGCAGTACGCATTTTATCTGACTTTTCTTTTGTTGAAGCAGTAACCATTAAAATAGTAAAACCTGATCCGCCAATTCGTGGCATCTATGATAGTGTTGCAATTGAAATCCAACGTGACCGTGCATGGTTTGACCAAATAAATGAGGTGAAATAAAGATGCAACGTGACATATTAATTGCCTTAGGATCAAATATCGCCCCTAAATTAGATCACTTAAAAAATGCAGTAGCAGCTTTTAAACAGCATGAATCAATGGTAGTGAAGAGCATTTCACCAATTTATGAGACTGTGCCTAAAGGTTATCTTGACCAAGAAGACTTTTTAAATATGGTTATTCATATTCAAACAGATTTAGATGAAGATAGTTTATTAGTTTTTTGTCAAAAGATTGAACAGGATCAAAAGCGTGTTCGAACAATTAAAAATGGTCCCCGCACCATCGATGTAGATATTTTACTTATAGACGAAGAGATTATTGACACACCAGACTTACAAGTACCGCACCCACGGATGCATGAACGTGCTTTTGTCTTATGTCCGGCAGCTGATATCGTTGGTTCATGGCAGGTCCCTATTCTAGGGCAATCAGTTGTTAGTTTACGCGACCAACTACCACAAGCGGAAAGAGACGATGTCCGGATTTCAGGATTCAGATTAGCGCAATAACCATTGGCAATAAATGCTGATTAGGAAGGAGAAAGAATGGGTAAAATTGCCTTAAGTATTGTACAGAGTGTAGATGGATATATCGCTGACTCAGATGATCAGTTTGATTTTATTGAAGGTATGCCAGGTCCTCACTTAAAAGATATCTCAACGGGTGATTCACCGTATGCACTCGAAACCTTTTTCGATATGTATGACTTGATTGTAATGGGACATCAATCTTATAAAATTGGTTTTGCAGCAGATTTCCCAAGTAAAACGATTTATGTGGTGACAAATGAAAAACGACCTAATGAGGGGAATATCCATTTTGTCAAACCAGGACAAATTGTGAAATTAATGTTGGCAAAGAAAAAGCAAGGTCACCATATTTACTTATATGGTGGGGGAATTGTATTGAAACCATTTATGGCAGCAAATGCGATAGATGAGTACATTATTGGGACTGTACCGATTATCTTAGGTAAAGGTAAACCTTTATTTTATGAATTAAATGAAAGTATACCTTTACAATTAGACCAAGTTGATGTGATAGGTGGCCTAACCATTCATATTTATCATAGACGTTAAGGAATACGAATATTTTTAACTGTTTTAGAAATGAAGAAGGATAGATATATAATCCATATATACCTTATATTAGGGCGGGTATATATGAATAGTTGTTTTGCGTCGAAATTTGTTTAAGTATCCAAAAAAGGTGTGGTTTATTCAGCAACCCCACCTTTTTTATTTATGTGAATGAATTGTATGGCGTTATACTTGGTTAAATTCTTCAAGTTCGTAAGCACCTTTAGCATAGACAACATGGGCATAATGGCCATAATCTAAGTCTTCTTTAAGGTCAAATTCAGCTAGTACTTCATGTAAGAAGAAGCGTATAGGCATGTCGTGGCTAATGATTAAAACATTGATATCTTGTTTTTGGGTTTCCATACCGACTTCTAAGGCATCGTCATGGATATCCAACATGGCTTCTTCAATACGATGCCAAAATGTAATAAAGTCTTCTGAATTTCCCTCTTCGTCACGTGCAACAAGATTTTCAATAATCAATGGCACGTATTGGGTGGAAGGGATTTGATTGATACGCATGTCGTCAACCAATTGACCAATGGACTTTGGCCATACCTTTTCAATATCTTGATCTTCTAAACCACCAAAATTGTATTCTCTAAAACCTTCAACTGGAAAAAGTTGAATATCATGATCTTGTTTCATTAAAATGCGTTCACCAGTTTCAATACACCGGTCTAAATCACTTGTATATGCTAAATCAAAAGGGATGTCTGCTAGAGTATCAGCTACTTGGTCTACAACACGCATACCAGTACGTGTGACTGGTGAATCCGTCCAACCTTGAATGCGTTGATCTGCATTAGCGGTTGTTTCACCGTGGCGGACAAAGTAATAATGGATAGCTGCCATTTTATTCACTCCTCTCATATTTTAAAATTCGATGTTAACTTTATTCTAGCATAATAAACGATTTATGAAAACGATTTCTAAATGAATGGTGGTTTTAACCTAAAACTAGCTTCATTCAGTTGCGAGAGTTATTCACACACTTAGTTCAATAAAAGCGAACACTCCTGATTGAAAACTCGTGGGCAATTTGTTATTTACTATCAGAAATTCGTGCTAGAATGAACGGTAGAGATGAATGCCATAGGAATTGGCAGAAAAATGAGGAGTGTTCTGATTGACAAAAGTAGCAAAAGTATTTACTGATGAAGAAAAAATTAAAATTTTAAGTGATATTGTGGCGATTGAGACTGTTGACCGTAATGAAGAAGATGTGGCGAACTATTTAGCGGCTTTATTAGACGAATATGGTATAGAGTCAAAAGTAATTCCAACAGGGATTCCTGGTCGTGCGAACTTAATAGCAGAAATTGGTTCAGGTTCACCAGTTTTAGCAATTTCTGGTCATATGGATGTCGTATCTGCTGGAAATGCAGAAGCTTGGACGTCTGATCCTTATACGTTGACGGAACGCGATGGCAAATTATTTGGCCGTGGTGCAACAGATATGAAGGGCGGACTAGCTGCACTAGTGATTGCCATGATTGAAATTAAGGAACAAGGTTTACTTGAGAAGGGTACTTTACGACTATTAGCGACTTATAACGAAGAAAATGGTGCGGTTGGTTCTATTCAACTGGAGGATGCTGGATATCTGACAGATGTTGATGCGATTGTGATTGGAGAACCAACTACAGGTATGATTCATCCATCTCATAAAGGATCAATGAACTTCGTCGTATCTTCACGCGGTAAATCGGTTCATTCTTCTAGACCTCGTGGTGGGATAAATGCAATTGACCCATTAATGGACTTTGCTTTAGCATTTAAAGAAGCTTTCAGAGAAGCAACTAAGGACATTAGTTTTGGTCAATTAGATTTTTCACCTGTATTAAACCTATACGGTGCAGTTGAAGGGGATGAAGCTGGTAATCAAGAATTAGATCAATTATTGAAACAACCAACTTTTAACGTGACTGTATTCCGTGGTGGTGATCAAGTGAATACGATTCCTGACCATGCGGAAGTTGTCTTCAATATTCGTACTGTACCTGAATTTGACAATGAAGCTGTAAAAGGTGTTTTTAATAAGGTCTATCAAGCATTCTTGGATAAAGGTGCAGATTTTGATTTACAACTCACTCTTGATTTAAAACCCCTAAATGGTGGCGTAGATTCAGATTTAGTTCAATTAACGAAAAGCTTAGGTGCAACATATTTAAATCAAGACCTAGCTGTAGTGCCAATGACGGGAGGTACTGATGGTGCAAACTTTGTGGCTAATAAACCTGCTGGTTATCCGATTATTATTTTTGGTCCAGGTTCAACAACATCACATCAAATTGATGAATATGTGGACAAAGATGAGTATCTAACATTCGTTAACTTATATATTGACTTGTTAGCTACTTACTTAGAAAACAAATAAAACAGTTTTAAAAGCTATGACATGTTGGTCATGGCTTTTTTCATATAGCCAGTATAATTGTTTAGATTAGTGCACTATGGTATTTGTCGCATATAATGAATATCTTTGTTAAAATATGAAGGAGACTGTTGCGATTACCGCAACAAATAAACGTTGGAGATCACATAAAATAAGCTAGGGGAGTATCACATATGGTAGAACATAATTTAGAAGAGACTCAAGAATTTGCTGCAATAGGCAAAACACTTCAATCTATAAAGGTTGGAGATACTTTTCGGGTAACTGAATCTATCAGAGAGCGAGATGTTTTGTTATATATGGGGGTAACTGCTGATTCAAATCCCGCATATCTACAACAAACGTCACATAAGGCAGGACTTACACCGGATGATGTTGTGGTACCACCAATTGCCTTAATGGGCATTATCACCCGTACGGTATCTATGAACTTCCCTGGACCTGGGTCACGTTTAGTAGAAATGAATATTAACATTATTCACTCGATTCCACATAATTCAATCATTACTTTTGAATTTGAAGTTATTCGTGTAGAAGAATTAAAACAATTTGTGACAATTCACTGTATAGGGAAGTATACCAATGCGACTGACGACGACCGTGTATTAGACGCTATGTTAACCGTTTTACCACCACAAGAGCACCTAAAAAATGATACGGATACGATTGATGCAGGTGTATTCCAACGAATTTCAGGAGGCGACTCAATTGAGTATTAATAAAGAAAAGAAGAAGCTTGTCCTTTTTGACGGATCTTCTCTAGCTTTTCGTTCTTTTTTTGCTATCCATAATATTTATTCATTTGTAAATAAGAATGGTATGCATACCAATGCCTTATTTGCTTTTCATGAAATGATGAATAATATTTTGGAAAAAGAACAGCCAACGCATGCCTTAGTGGCTTGGGACGCTGGAAAAACGACTTTTAGAAATGAATTTTTTGATGAATATAAGGGTGGGCGTCAATCAACACCATCTGAATTTAGAGAGCAAATGCCATTTTTCAATGTTTTATTAGATGCTTTTGGTGTTGCCCACTATGACTTGACCAATTATGAAGCTGACGATATTATCGGTACATTTGCGACATCTGTTGATCCTGAAGAGTTTGATGTTGTGGTGATTTCTGGAGACAAGGATTTAACGCAGTTAGCACGTGATAATGTTCGAGTGGATATCACTCGAAAAGGAGTATCGGAACTACGGTCTTATACACCGGCTTCTATTATGGAAGAGATGGGTATTACACCTGAACAAATTGTTGATATGAAGGGATTAATGGGTGATTCTTCAGATAACTACCCAGGTGTAACTGGGATTGGTGAAAAGACAGCCTTAAAACTACTTCATGAATATGGATCAATGGAAGCTATATATGAACAAATTGACGACATGAAGAAATCAAAACGTAAAGAAAATCTTATCAACGAAAAAGACAATGCGATTCTTTCAAAAAAATTAGCTCGTATTGAACTGAATGCACCAGTAACGATTGAACTAGCTGACCTACCATATAAAGGTAAACAGCTTGAACCCTTAATGTCATTTTATAAGGATATGAACTTTAATGGATTTATGTCACGCCTATTAGAAAATTCAAACCAAGCTGACTTATTGACAGAAGATTGGAAGGATGTGGATTATACATATGTGGCATCGGTTGAAGATTTAACAACAGATCATTTCCCAAGTGAACCGGTCCAAGATGGTTATGCGATATATCTGGAAAACTTGAGTAAAAACTATCATGATTCAGATATTGTGGCTGTTGCCTGGACAAATGGGTCAAAAATCTTTGCTGGTGATGCAAGCTTATTGCAATCCGACTTGTTTAAAAACTGGTTAACGGATGAGAAGATGACGAAGGTTGTCTTTGATGCGAAGCGGACAAAAGTGATGTTGGACTATGTAGATATCGACTTTGTGGGTGTTGTAGATGATGTCTTAATTGGTTCATATTTATTACATGCTCGTGATAACTCCAATGACTTAGCGGAAGTTGCTCGTGAATTTGATATGGAAGATTTATCTTATGATGAGTCCATTTACGGTAAGGGTGCTAAACGTAGTGTACCTGAAGATCAACAAACTATGTATGATCATATTGCGCGTAAAGTCTATATGATTGCACGATTACAAGAAACGATTCGTCCACAATTAGAAGCCAATAAAATGACTGATCTATACAAAAAAATGGAGTTACCATTGGCATTGGTGTTGGCTAATCTAGAAATTCTGGGTATTTCCGTAGATAAGGCGCAATTAGTCACGATGCAAGCGGAATTCCAAGAGATTATTGATGGCCTTGAAGCGGATATTTGGAAAGAAGCAGGCCGTGAGTTTAATGTGAATTCTACTAAGCAATTAGGGACCATTCTGTTTGAAGATATGGGCTTACCGGTGATTAAGAAAACAAAGACTGGTTATTCTACTGCTCAAGATGTCTTAGAGAAACTAGCAGGACAAGCGCCTATTATCGATTTAATTTTAAATTATCGTCAGTTGAACAAACTACAATCAACATATGTTGAGGGGTTACAAGGATTTATCCACGATGATGGTAAAATTCATTCTCGTTTCCAACAAACCTTAACGTCAACTGGACGATTGTCATCAGCTGATCCGAATTTACAAAATATTCCGATTCGTTCTGAGGAGGGACGGAGTATCCGTAAAGCTTTTGTGCCAAGTCATGATGATTGGGTGATTTTCTCAAGTGACTACTCACAAATTGAATTACGGGTTTTAGCGCATATTTCAGGTGATAAGCATATGCAGGAAGCTTTTAATAACCATGAAGATATCCATACATCTACAGCTATGAAGGTTTATAACGTAACAAGAGACGAAGTAACACCTAATATGAGACGAAATGCGAAAGCAGTAAACTTTGGGATTGTCTATGGTATTTCTGATTATGGATTGAGTCAAAACTTGAATATTTCTCGACCAGAAGCCAAAAACTTTATTGATACTTATTTGGAGAATTATCCAGGTGTTCAAGCTTATATGACAGATGTCGTTGAAAAAGCTAAGGAAGATGGCTATGTAGAAACACTCTTTAATCGTCGACGCTATTTACCAGACTTGCATGCGAAGAACTTTAATGTGCGGTCGTTTGCGGAACGAAATGCGATGAATACACCGATTCAAGGAACGGCAGCTGATATTATCAAAATTGCTATGGTGAAAATGGATGAAGCACTTAAAACAAATAAGTTAAAAGCGAATTTGTTATTACAAATCCATGATGAGTTGGTCTTTGAAGTACCAAAAGATGAAATTGAAACGCTAGAAAAATTAGTCACAGAAATTATGGGATCAGCAGCCCAACTAGATGTGCCGTTAGAAATTGAGTCGAATTATGGCGCAAGCTGGTACGAAGCAAAATAACGATTGGTAAGAGGTGCAGTTCATATTGAATAGCACCTCTTTTCATCCTCTCTAAGATAGGCGTTTAAGCCTAGTTAGCTACTGGAAAGATTTGTCTGTCTACTATCTTTCCAATATGTGTATTTTGCATTAAAATAAGTGAAGGAGTTACGTTAGAAAGTGGTGGAGTGATGCCTGAAATGCCAGAAGTCGAAACTGTTCGACGTGGTTTAGAAGAAATTGTTGTTGGAAAGACAGTAGCATCTGTGACGGTAACTTGGCCGAGAATTGTGCAAGCTGAAGGTGGACTCGAAGCCTTTGAAAACCGTATGCCAGGTCAACAATTGATGAAGGTTGGTCGTATTGGTAAATTTTTGCTTTTTTATTGGACTGATGTTGTTTGGATAGCACATTTACGGATGGAAGGAAAGTATTTGTATGAAAAGCAAGACACCCCTGTTGATCCCTATACACATGTTATCTGTCACTTAACAGATGGCAATGATCTCCGTTATAGAGATGTGCGCAAATTTGGTCGCATCCATATGGTCGATAAGGCGGATACAGACGCAGCAATCGCACAATTAAATTTAGGACCAGAGCCAGCGGACTTAAATTTTGAAGATTTCAAAGCAAGGTTAATGCGGACAAAGCGGCCAATTAAAGCGGTATTATTGGATCAGTCTGTTGTTGCAGGGATTGGTAATATTTATGCAGATGAAATCTTGTATGAAGCAAAAGTACACCCACAACAAATTGGCGCATCTTTATATGATCATGAAATCACAGCTATTATTGAAGCTAGTCGTGACATTATACAAGCAGCAATCGCAGTTGGTGGCACGACTATTCGTACTTATACGAATACTTTTGGTGAGAATGGTCATTTTGCCAATTATTTAAAAGCATATGGTCAAACAGATAACCCTTGCCAACGGTGTGGTACCCCTATTGAAAAGATAAAAGTGGCACAGCGAGGGACACACTATTGTCCACATTGCCAAACGATACATGAATAAATTACTATTAAATAGAAAAGTTAATAATGGAGGTCTTATGAGTCATATTTTAGGACTAACCGGCAGTATTGCAACAGGTAAATCAACAGCAAGTAAATTCTTTAAGACAGCAGGTTTTCCAGTGATTGATGCCGATTATGGTGCCAGAGTGGTGGTTGAACCTGGTCAACCAGGGTTAGAAGCAGTAAAGCAACATTTTGGGGATGATATTGTCTTTCCAAATGGTGTATTGAATCGCAAAAAATTAGCCAAGATTATCTTCAGTGATGATAAGGAACGTGAAAAATTAAATGAATTGTTACACCAACCTATACGTGACTGGTTGGATAGTCAAAAAGATAAATATGAGGCTATTGGGCATGAGTTGATTGTGATGGATATCCCCCTATTATTTGAGCATGGCTTTGAAGATACTTGTGATCAAATTATGGTGATTTATGTGTCAGAAACCATTCAATTAGACCGGCTAATTAACCGTGATCATCTAACGCCGGTTGAAGCATTTCAACGCATGACGAGTCAAATGTCGATTGAACGGAAAGTGATGATGGCAGATGTAGTAATTGATAATACTGGTTCAATTACAGATACACATCAACAATTAGATGCTTGGCTTGGCATTTCTGGTTTCCAACCGCTTAAATAAGGGGGATATCAGGCTTTGTGCTATAATGAATCGAGAAATTATTCACGTATATAAAAATGAAAGTAGAGGTGCTAAATATATGCAATGTCCAAATTGTGGTTCAACTAATTTAAAAGTAATTGATAGTCGACCAGCAGAGAATAATCGATCTATTCGTCGACGTAGAGAGTGTCTAGATTGTGGTGCTCGTTTTACAACTTTTGAACGGATTGAAAGAACACCATTGTTGGTGGTCAAACGTGATGGAACGAGAGAAGAATTCTCACATGAGAAAGTTTTGCGTGGGTTGATTCGTTCGGCAGAGAAACGACCTGTATCGGCAGATCAACTTGAAAAGCTAGCCCAAGATGTGGAATCTGAATTACGATCTCGTAGTCAAAATGAAGTGCCAGCTTCTGAAATTGGGGAATTATTAATGGCGGCTTTGCCGGATATTGATGAAGTAGCTTATATCCGTTATGCTAGTGTATACCGCCGATTTGAAGATCCAACTGTTTTTTTAAGAGAAATTGAACGATTAAGAGGCCGGAATGCACAAAACGATCATGATGATCAGTTTCATCCAGTAGACAATGCAGATGATGCTAAAGATTTAGACGAGGACATAGACTAAAATATGCTTTAGAAGGGAGGGTAATCATAATGGCATACCCATGGCAAAATTTAGATCCAAAAGGGTTTGTGCAAATTACCCAACCTCACTGGATTTCAGATATCGACCAACAAGTTTTACTACATTTGTATCAACCAATTATCGGTGGCACAGCTTATGCATTTTACCAGACACTTTATGCCAATATTCAATTAGGGGATTTCGTCTCACGACCGTTACGCCATTTTGACTTAATGGAACAAATGGTGGTCGGTAAAGAGCAGTATGTGAAGGCCAGACGTCGTTTGGAAGCAATTGGCTTACTGCAAGTCTATGAAAAAAGTGACCATCATAGTCAAGATGAAGTGACGACAATTTTTCAGTTACAAGCTCCTTTAGATAGTAAGCATATTTTTTCTGATCCAATTATGTCTAGTTTACTAATGGATCGTTTAGGCCAAGACCGATATCAATTCATGCTCGATAAGTTTTCAGCTAAGAAGCCAGTTGAATTAACGTCAACAGACTGGACTGAAGTGACCGCTACTTTTCAAGATGTCTATCGATTACCAAGTCAGTACTATCCCATTTCAGATGAAATTGAAGCTAGATTGATGCAAAAAAATCCAGCTACTAAAGCGACTACCTTAACGAGTTCAAGTCTAGATATGACTACTTTGAAAGAATTACTACAGTCGTCTTTTATTTCTGAAAAAGCGATTACAGATGAAGTGAAGGAAATGTTTATAACCCTACATCAACTTTATGGATTTGATGAAGTAGATTTAAAAGAATTGGCATTATCAGCTACAGATTTACGGACGAATCAAATCGATGTTCGCAAATTGCAGCGATTAGCTTTAAATCAATCTAGCCAGCAAGCTGGTCAAGAGGGTGAAGAGCATGTAGAAAGAACAAAAGCTCGCTTAACAGACCGGATTACTGTTAGTGAGACAGCCAAGCGACAGCAAGTTGATCAAGCAGATCAAGTATGGTTAGAGAAAGGCCTAACACAAGAAGAATTGTCATTTTCCAAATTGGCGAGAAACTATCCCCCAATTGCCTTTGCGAAGTCAATTAAGGAACAAAAAGGTGGTTACTTAACGAAGTCTGAAGGAAAAGCAATCACGGAATTGATTGAATTGGGTGTGATTCAGCCTGCAACCCTAAATGTGATGGTGCAATTTTGTTTAGTGGAACTTGAGCAGCCCCGGTTAACTCGTTCCTACTTGGAAAGTGTTGCGGATGATTGGCGTCAAAATAAGGTTATTGAGCCTGAAGAGGCCATGATATACCTGAAACAACGTAAACAAAAAAGTGCTGAAAATTATGAAAAACGACAAAAAAATCGGATCGCCAAGGGGCGTTACCAAACACAAAAGGCTTCTGTTAAGCCGAAATGGTTAGATCCTGATTCAAGACAGGATAAATACCAAAAGCCGGTAAGTGCACCAAAAGTGAATAAACAAGACGCATCAAAAGAAGCGACAACTAAACAAGAAAATAAAGCATCTCTAAGTGCGCAAGAAGCTGAGATTCAACAATTGTTGCAATCATTAAATACAAAAGAAGGTGAGTAAGTATGGCTGATAATAAACAAATGAAAAATGTAGGAGACTCGCTTAAACAACAATTTAACCGCAATCCGATTTTCAAGGAACGACAAGCTAAAATCGAAAGCATTGTCCAAAATGACCCAGATGTGCAGGCTTTTCTTGCAAAATATCAATTAAATTTTGAAGATGAGATTGTGAGAAAATCATTCTCAAAATTATATGAATTTGCACGAGAAAATGGGAATGATGCGCTAGGACAAAAGAAGTTTATCCAATATGCACCTAATTTAATAATGAATGTTAACTACATTGATGTAGATTACCATCCTACTGAAGCTTTTATTCAACAACAAGAAGCGGAAGAATTGAACAAGCGTGTCACCATGGTATCTATGCCCAAAAGTTTGCGGTCAGCATCTTTTGAAAAGATGACAACAGATGACTATCAAGATCGTTTTGAAGCAATTCAAAAAAGTCTACAATTTATTTCAGCCTATACAAGTAAACCGAATATCTATCATAAAGGTTTGTATTTACATGGCCAATTTGGTGTTGGAAAAACGCACATCCTAGCAGCTTTAGTCAACACTCTAGCTGAGCATGGGGTGAAATCTACATTAGTTCATTACCCAGAACTGTTGGTAGATCTGAAATCACGTATTCGCACGAATACAGTAGATCAAAGGGTAAATGAGATTAAACAGGCAGAAGTTTTAGTGTTGGATGATATTGGTGCTGAGTCAAATAGTGAATGGGTAAGAGACGATGTCCTAGGTGTGATTTTACAGTACCGGATGCAAGAGCAATTATCCACTTTCTTTACCTCTAATTTCTCAATGGCAGAGTTGGAAGAATTTTTAACAACTACTCGAGAAGGTGTCGATGTGGCCAAATCCGCACGTATTATGGAACGTATTAAATATTTAAGTGAAGAAATTTATGTTGGAGGTAGAGACCGTCGTAACGGTTAATACCTTCTTTTTTTGGTTCTATGATAAATAGTGTTGGTGG
>NZ_KV786957.1:0-5008 GCF_001806975.1 Aerococcus sp. HMSC10H05 | reverse complement strand
TTACTCTTCATCAGCGTAAGTTAGACCAATTAATCCAACTCAAAGAAGCGTTGTTACAGCAAATGTTCCCAGGTAAAGGCGAAACGGTGCCGAAATTACGGTTTGAAGGGTTTGAAGGCGAGTGGGAAGAGCGGAAGCTGGGTGAATTACTTAATTACGAACAACCAACTAATTATATTGTTCAATCTACTGAATATAACGATTCATATACAACACCTGTTTTAACCGCTGGCCAATCTTTTATATTAGGATTTACCGACGAAAAAGAAGGGATAAATCGTGCTACAAAAGATAATCCAGTAATCATTTTTGATGATTTTACAACTGGATCACATTTAGTTGACTTTCCTTTTAAAGTAAAAAGTTCTGCTATGAAAATATTATATAGAAGTAATGACAACCACAATCATACTTTTTTATTCTATTTATTGAAGAATATTAAATATGAACCACAGGCTCATGAACGTCATTGGATTTCGCTTTTTTCTAACTTTAAAGTAAAAGTTGCAAACGATTTTGAACAAGAAAAAATTGGTTCGTTATTGGGGAAACTTGATAACAAAATCATTTTTCAACAGCGTAAATTAGAACAATTACAAAATATGAAACAAGTTTTACTACAAAACATGTTTATATAATCATATAAATCACCTTCGTTATGTTCAGTTCACTTTGATAAAGAGTATTGATATAGCGAAGGTATTTGTATAAAAATAATGATAAAGGAGTGTGTGATGTGAAAAGCTTTGAATTAGAGAGCGACATGGAAGATAAGTTGATTGACCAGTTAATTAATGGTGAATCACAATGGACTTATCGGCCAGATTTAAAAAATGAAGAAGCATTATGGGATAATTTCCGCAAAATTCTGACTCGTAATAATAAAGATAAATTGAATGACGTCCCGTTAACGGATAAGGAGTTTGACCAAGTAAAAACGCAATTGAATTTCGGGTCATTTTATCGTGCTGCTGAATGGTTAAAAGGGGAGAACGGGATTGCACAAGTCCTTGTGCACCGTGAAGATGCGAAATTAGGCAAGGTTTCCTTAACTGTATTCAAATCACAAGATATCTCTGGTGGGATTTCCGTTTATGAAGTGATTAATCAGTATGCGTCAAGTAAACGTGATGAACAAGACCGTAACCGCCGTTTTGATGTGACTTTATTGATTAATGGATTACCTTTAATTCAGATTGAATTAAAGAATCGTTCAGAAGGGTATATGGCAGCCTTTGAACAAATCAAGAAATACTCAAACGAAGGTAAATATACCGGTATCTTTTCCATGCTTCAAATGTTTGTGGTCACAAATGGGGTAGATACGAAGTATATTGCAGCTGCTGATGGTCAACATATTAATAAAGAATTCTTAACTTCATGGGTAGATAAAAATAACAATAGAATCAATAACTATTTAGGTTTTGCCAAAGAAGTGCTGTCTATTCCACAAGGTCATAAAATGATTACCGAGTTCTCTGTGTTAGACGCTGACCATAAAGCGATTATTCTACTCAGACCTTATCAAATTCATGCGATCTTAGCAGTAGAGCAAGCCGTAAGGCAACGTCAGTCTGGTTACGTGTGGCATACAACAGGTTCTGGTAAAACACTTACGTCTTATAAAGTGGCCAGAAACTTATTGAGAAGCCCAGCCTTAGATAAAACGATATTTATCGTAGACCGAATTGACCTTGACCAACAAACGGGTACTGCCTTTAAATCTTATGCAATGAATGACGTTGTAGAAGTGAATGATACGGATAACGTATCTGATTTGGTGCGAAAATTAACCGCTAATGACCGTGACTTAGTCATTACAACGATACAGAAATTAAATTATGTCATGAAACGTTACGGTGACAAAGAAGATAACCGTACCGCAAAGAAATTACGCAATTTAAACATAGGGTTCGTTGTAGATGAGTGCCACCGTGCTGTGACCCCTAAAAAACAACAAGAAATTACGAAGTTCTTCCCTAAATCACTTTGGTATGGCTTTACTGGAACGCCAATATTTGCTGAAAATGCGCGAGATGAATTTGGGGATATGCCACGTACAACAGAAGAACAGTACGGCCCACGTCTGCATGAATATACCGTAAAAGAAGCCATTCATGATAAAGCCGTACTCGGTTTCCAAGTTGAATATATTAATACACTTGAAAAGAACTCTATTGTAGATTATTTTGACCAATCAGGTATCGATATAGATGGGTTGAGTGAACATGAAATAGAAGCCAAATTACCTAGAGAAGCTTATGAAAACGATGAACACAAACTAAAAGTCATTGACCAAATCGTTAATTACTCAAGACATAAATTCAAACTTACTCGTGGGCCAGGGAACACCTATAGTGCGATTTTAACCACACGTTCTATTCCTGATGCACAACGCTATTATGAACTATTTAATGAAGTAAAAGAAAGTAAATCAAGCGTTAAGATAAGTGAAAAAACAAAGAGTCAAGTATCAGACTTCCCGAAAGTAGCGGTGACTTATTCTTTAAATGAAACAGAAGAAACTTCTTTTGAACGTCAATCACAATATAAACAAATCATTCAAGATTATAATGAAACGTTCAACACACATTATGACCTAGAACAGGTTAGAGCTTTTAACCAAGACATTAATAATCGTTTAGCACGGAAAAAAGATATATACCGTACACGTAGTGAACAATTAGATATTGTGATTGTGGTTGATCGTCTATTAACTGGATTCGATTCACCTTCAACAGCGATTTTATTCATGGATAGACCACCCGCAAAGGCGCACCATTTAATTCAAGCTTTCTCACGGACAAACCGTATCTACGACAAGGATAAACAATACGGCCAAATTATGACTTTCCAATATCCAATTCAGTATCAAGAAGCGGTCGAAAATGCCTTTATTTTATATTCTAATGGTGGAGAGAGCGCAATACAGGCGCCAGGGTGGAATGAGTCATACGGACGCTTCCAGGACGCTTATGAGCGTTTAATTTCTGTCGCGCCTAGCCCAGAGAGCATTGATGTCAATGATGATATTGATACCCTCAAACTCTTTGTAAAAGCTTATCAAGAATTTGATAAGAGCTTAGGGGCTATCCAAGTATATTCAGAGTTTGACGAAGAGGTGTTTGAACAACAATACAACTTACGTCCTGAAGTAATAGAGTCTTACCATGGTAAGTATGAGAACGCCTTAGAAAAAATTAGAGAACAAATCGATGAAGACGAAGAAGATGACTTAACGATTGACTTCGATTATCAGTTGTCTGAAGTAGGCAAGCAACAAATTGATTACGAGTACTTAATGCTGTTAATGCAAACGATCGTTAATGAACCTAATAGTCAAAATCGTATCAAACGTATTGTTGACGCTGAAGCTTATTTAACGAAATTTAAAGATAATAACCCTAAATTAGGTGAAATTATTGAAGATATCTTCTCTACTATTAAGGATGGTAATGAGCTAGCACAAGCAGAAAATACGCTTAATGTATCGAGTGAAATCGAAAAACGTATTGATGAGCGTGTCAGTGAATTGGTTCATGATTTATCGGAAAGTCTCTATGTCCAAGAAGATGATTTGCATTACTTAATCGAGAATTACAAACCAGAAAAAGCAGGTAAACAAACTGGTGAGAATAATCTCCTTGAGAATATGGATAAAGACCGTTATCTAGAAGAAAATCGGGAGAAAGTACAGAAGAAATTCAGAGTGAAAAAATTCGCTAAACAAGCGTATACCGATGTAATCGAAAGCGAAATACTCCCGTTAACGAACAAAAACTTCTAAAAATGAATAACAAAGAAGGGGCTGGGACAAAAGGTCTCTCAAAAAAATACACCCCCAAAACTATGAACTTTTTTGTTCAGTAGTGGGAGTGTATTTTTCTATATCTTTATAAAAATAAACGAAAGTGGGACTACTTTTTTCGCAAAAGTAGTTTTGTCCCAGCCTCTTTCCTTTTGTCTTATTGTTTTAATCTTTTTATTTGTAGGTCAGATATACATAATTGACCACCTAATCCTTTTAAAATGGCTCTAAATCGTCCTGTCAGCGTCTATTTTATTTGTCAAAGTCAAAAGTTACCCTATTTTCAACAATTTTCAATTTAGCATTAAAGTTCTTACCCTTTTTACTTTTAAACCCTTTAATTTCTGATGTAGTACCTTTCTCCAGCAATTCTTGGATATTCTTTTTAGGTATCGTTTTACCACTCCATTTTTTGGGTAAAGTAAACTTACATTCAGGATAATTATCACACCCCAAAAATTCCCCTTTATCTACAATATGATGTTGGCATTTAGGACAAGTGCCAATCATTTTGTCGTCCATTTTTTTTTGCATGAACTTGAATATCACTATTTTTGAAATTATCAGGTACAGTATTAATCGTATGTTCAATAAATCGTCCAATACTACCAATAAAGGCTTCCTGTGTACCTTGTTCTTCTTTTATTTTGTTTAAATATTTTTCCCATTGTGCTGTCATTAAAGCGTTTGCGATAGGGTCATCTTTAATGATTTCACATAAAGTGATTCCTTTTTTGGTTACTTCTAAATATTTTTTATTTAATCGAATATAGCCTTTGTTTTTGATATTTTCGATTATACTAGCTCTTGTCGCTTCTGTACCGATACCTTCTGTTTCTTTCAATATATCTTGTTCATTTTCTTCTTCTAACGTTCTTCCGACATTCTTCATTGCTGTTAAAAGTGTACCTTCGGTGTAAGGTTTTGGTGGCTTTGTTTCGCCTTGTTTTGTTTCAAAATTAGCTATTAGCCTACACGATTTTATTGAGAACAGGGTCATTACAATAAATGATTGGACTAAAAAAGTTGATTTCAAGCGCCAATTGACTGCTGATATGAAGCTTAAATTGATCTTGGAAGATATCGACCTAGAGGACGCAGCTATGCTAACAGGTTATTTTATGAGCTTAGCTGAGAATCAATACGGAAATCGGTAAATAAAAACAAGGGTTCTGTTGCAAAGTTTTAAATCTACTATCA
>NZ_KV786956.1:3467-20696 GCF_001806975.1 Aerococcus sp. HMSC10H05 | reverse complement strand
GTTTCCTTTCTTAGCGTCGACTCTCACATCCTATTATTAACCCATGTCTTTTACTTTAATCATACGCGTAATGGATGCCCGTTCGTTTTCATCTAGTTTCATTTGAATATACTTGATGGTTTCTTGAATATTTGGAATCATCCGGTATTCTAACGCATTTACTCGACGTCTTGTAGATTCAATTTCTGTTGCCATTAATTGACATGTTTTTTCAATTTCACTCAATTTTAATAGCTTAGGCATGACCTCATTCAAGACTTCAATGGCATCATCTAATTCACTAGACGTATTTAAGTAACCATATTTGACTTCGTTGTCATTATTTTCATTGTCATCATCGTATGAGAATGACATTTTAGGTACGTCAACACTCATGATATTTTTACGGACAATTTCTAAGTTGACTTGTTTTGTTGGTAAGGCAACAATCTCTTCCATAAAGGCATCATTCATGGATGATGATGCTAATACGAAGTTACTTAATGCACCAGACAATTCTTCCTCAACCTCATTACGCAAACTGTTATTTTCTTTGATTAATTCAATAAATTGACGCATGAGTTCGTCTTGTTTATCTTTTAGTAAGTCGTAACCGTTTTGGGCAACCTTTAAACGAGCTTTTAATGTGCTCAGTTCCATCCTTGTCGGTTTGACATTTAGCGCATTTGCCATTTAAGATCACTCTCCTTCAGTTGAAGGCATGTATGTATCAATTAAATCATCTTTAATACGCGTTAATTCTGTACGAGGTAAAATAGCAAGCAATTCCCAAGCTAGGTCTAAGGTTTCTTTAATTGTACGGTTGTACTCGAATCCTTGGTCAACATATTTCTCTTCAAATGCTGTAGTAAAGGCTACATATTTCTTGTCTGTTTCAGATAAAGCTGATTCACCCAATACTTGAGAAAGCTCTTTCGCTTGCTTACCTTTTGCATAAGCGGCAAATAATTGGTTCATTGTCGCTGCATGGTCTTTACGTGTTTTACCTTCACCCGTACCTTTATCTTTTAGACGAGAAAGTGATGGCAATACGTTGATTGGTGGTTCAATACCACGTGCATCAAGATCACGATCTAGGATAATCTGACCTTCCGTAATATAACCTGTCAAGTCAGGAATTGGATGCGTAATGTCATCTTCTGGCATTGTCAAGATTGGTATTTGGGTTACTGAACCTTTAGAACCTTTGATACGACCTGCACGTTCATATAGTGTAGACAAGTTTGTATATAAGTAACCTGGATAACCACGACGTCCTGGCACTTCACGGCGAGCTGCGGATACTTCACGTAAAGCTTCACAGTAGTTGGTCATATCTGTCATAATGACCAATACTTGCATGTCTTTTTCGTATGCTAAGTATTCTGCTGCTGTCAAAGCAATTTTTGGTGTTGCTAAACGCTCAATTGAAGGGTCATCTGCTAAGTTGATAAACAATACAGAACGGTCGATGGCACCTGTTTCACGGAATGATTCCATGAAGTATTCAGCTTCTTCAAAGGTAACACCCATCGCTGCAAAGACAACAGCAAATTGGTCGTCATCCCCTAAAACAGTTGCTTGACGGGCAATTTGCGCTGCAAGCTCTTTATGTGGTAAACCTGAACCTGAGAATACAGGTAGTTTTTGACCACGTACTAATGTGTTTAGGTGATCAATCGTTGAAATACCCGTTTGAATAAATTCATCTGGATAGTCACGCGCCATAGGGTTGATCGCTTGACCGTTGATATCGCGACTTTCATCAGCAATAATTTCTGGCCCATCGTCATTGATATTACCTAATCCGTCAAACACACGCCCAATCATATCTTCAGAAACACCGAATTCTAATGGGTGTCCTTGGAAGCGGACTTTAGTGTCTTGTAGGTTAATACCCGAACCACCACCATAGATTTGTACAACTGCACGACTTTCTTCAACTTGTAACACTTGTCCGAGACGTTTTTCACCGGTTTGTAATTGTACTTCTACTAATTCATCAAAACTAATACCCTCAACATCATCTACAATCATTAAGGGACCATAAACGTCGGAGATAGATTTATACTCTTTCAACATTATGCGTAGCTACCTCCTTTCAAAATCTCTTTCATAGCTGCTTTAATTTCATCGTTGATTGCATCAATACGGTCTAATTGATCTTCTGGGATAAATTTAGAACGCACGATACTTTCGCGTAAATCGATAGTATTATCCGCAATTTCTTGATAGTATGCACCATTTTCCATGATTTGTCGTGCTTCTTTATCAAAGGTTAAAATGTTCGCTAACATTTTCTCTTGTTTCTTCGCTGATGTTGTGGTGTCAACGTCATCAAAGGCATTTTGTTGTAGGTAACCTTCACGAATCATCGCTGCGATTAATAATGTCATTTTATCTTTTTCAGATAAAGCATCTACACCAACCAATTGGACAACTTCCTGTAAACTTTCTTCTTCAGTTAGGATGTTCATCGCTTTTTGAACCCATTGTCCCCATTCAACGCCTAATTCTGCTGCTACGCCCTTGTAGATTTCTGAATCATATAAAGAGTATGAGTTTAGCCAGTTAATGGCTGGGAAATGACGTTGGCGAGATAGATTTGCATCTAGCGACCAGAATACTTTTACAACACGTAATGTATTTTGTGTTACTGGTTCTGATGTATCCCCACCTGGAGGTGAAACGGCACCAACCGCTGTAACTGAACCAGTGCGTCCTTCACTACCTAAAGTACGGACAATACCTGCACGTTCATAGTATTCAGCAATACGAGAACCTAAGTAAGCTGGGTAACCTTCGTCACCAGGCATCTCTTCAAGACGACCAGACATTTCACGAAGTGCCTCGGCCCAACGAGAAGTTGAATCGGCCATAATGGCTACTGAATAACCCATATCACGGAAATATTCAGCAATTGTGATACCTGTATAAACAGATGCTTCACGAGCCGCTACAGGCATGTTTGACGTGTTTGCAATTAATACCGTACGTTCCATGATAGATTCACCAGTTTTAGGGTCAACAAGTTCAGGGAACTCATTAATTACGTCCGTCATCTCATTACCACGTTCACCACAACCAACATAAATTACGATATCAACATCTGCATATTTAGCAATTTGGTGTTGTACAACTGTCTTACCTGCACCGAATGGCCCTGGGACTGCAGCCGCTCCACCCTTAGAAATTGGGAAGAAGGTATCGATAACACGTTGACCCGTTGTCATAATTTTATTTGGTGTGTATTTTTCTGCAAAAGGACGTCCTTGACGAACTGGCCATTTTTGCATCATTGTAAATGATTTTTCACCTTGTTCAGTTTCTAAAACATACACATTATCATTTAATGTGTAGTCACCTTCTTGAATAGATTTGACTGTACCTGATACACCGACTGGTACCATGATGCGGTGTTCAATTACTGGACCTTCTTGAACAGTACCCACAACGTCACCGCTAGTTACTTGTGTACCTACTTCAACAGTTGGGGTAAAATGCCAAACAGCTGAACGATCTAAAGCTGCGATTTGAACACCACGTTCTAAGTAATTTGATTCAGTTTCATCAATAAATTCTTGTAATGGACGCTGAATACCATCAAACATTTTAGTTAACATACCAGGTCCAAGCTCAACTGATAATGGTTGACCAGTTGTTTTTACTACTTGTCCAGGTTCAAGACCAGAAGTTTCCTCGTATACCTGAATAGAAGCCACATCTCCGTGCATTTCAAGGATTTCCCCTGTTAATTGTAGTTCGCCTACTAAACAAATATCACGAACAGCTGCATCTTCCATACCACTTGCTTTAATTAGTGGACCGGAAACTTCAATGATTTTTCCGTCTTTCAAAACTGTTCCTCCCTCTTCTTTACTATGATTTTTTAAATGAATATGTTGAGTGATTATAAAATATTTTGACCAACCGCTTTTTCAACATTGTCATTTACACGAGATTTTCCAATACCTAAGCTACCTTTATGAGAAGGAATCAAAATAATTGATGGGGTAACTTGTGTATCGTAAAAGGCAATGGTATCTGGTATTTGTTGTGCGATTGTTTCTGTCATATAAATGACGCCATAGTGATCATCTGCCATCTTCCGGATAGTCTCTCTAGCTTGTTGGCCTGAAATAACCGGATAAGCATCAAATCCAATAAGTTGAAAAGGAACAACGACGTCTTTTTCACCGACTACTCCGATTTTATAAGCCATAAATAGGTCGCATCCTTTCTTCAACATTTTTTTGATCTAGGTCATATTTCTTCGCGTTTAAAATTAATCTTAAATTCGCTACTTCGTTCTCTTTAAAATAAATATATGCCAATACAGGCATTGGTCCAAATGGTACCCAAGCTGCCTGACGAATTTCTTCGGCTTCAATTTTTTTAATTCTTTTGTCTAATTGCACCACATCAATTGGATCATTTGCACTAATACGGTCATTTAGTTTACCTGCAAATGGTAGGCTAGCAAATTTATCCAAGATACGGTTATAGTCCTTACTAGTAGCTAGATTGACTAATTCTACTTCTTCAAAAGTGCCATCATCAGATAAAACTGCTTCTAAGAACCCACGAGAACGACCTTGCTTCATACCACGAACAACCATAGATAAATTTTCCAAATCAATCATCATCAAGAGTGTGTTCGCCATGTCTTGATTATCTGAATTATCTGCAATATCTCTTAAATGACCTAAATATGATTGGTCCAATAGAATCGATATGCCATCTAGGTCATGGTATTCTTCGTAATAATCACGTGCGTACTGAACACCGGCTTTCATCACTTCCGGGAACTGGTTGCCTTCACCGGTTTGCATTAAAGTCCGTAAAGCTTCAATAGAAAATCGACCGATATTGATATACATATGTGAAAAGTCACGTTCGGTATGCCACTCTTTAAATAATACCTTCAAATTATGATAACTGTATCGCAAAGCGAATACGTCTATCACTTCATCTACAGGTGTTTCTTCATATAATCCAGCATACATTTCACGTAAATCACGTGTTAAGAACCCTTCAAAATCGTGTGTTTCCTCAACGTTTTCTGGGATATGATAGTTCGTTTTACGTAGGGCAGCAAATACTTCTTCAAGGGAGTTGGCACGTAAAAGTGCGTCATAGTCTTCTTTTGCTAGTAAACTACTTTCTTTTACACGAATGGTTGTATCCAGTTGTGCATATGTAGTATTTGGCATTGCTGTTACTCCCCTTTCTTAGAATGCTTGTTTCACTAATTTAGGTGCTAAAGTCTTTTTCTTTTGGTCAATGATAGACTCGAAAGTAAAGTTATAGTCCACTTCTTCATTACTTAAAACAAAACCAGAACGTTTGGGAATAAAGGTTTTAGCCAACTTAATAGGTTGATTTAAGGCGTTCACTTGATCCGCATCAAATTGATGTTGACTGAGTTCACCCACTGTTAAGGTTAAATTTTTAGTATCCGCTACTTGGTTTAAAGCACCTTTAATAAAGCTAGTAAATTCTTCACTAGACAACTGTTGTAGTTCAACAATTGCTTGAGTGTATACTTTTTCAAGTAAAGCTTGTTTAGCCTGTAATTTATCATTACGTAAAGCATTTAAGTAGCTTTGTTTTTGTGTCTGCAATCTTCTTGCTTCATCATTTTCAATCAGTTGCTTTTCAGCGTCAACTTGTTCATCATTGTGTGCTTTAGCTTTGTTGATTTCTTCATTCATTTCAGCTTCAAAAGCAGCTAGAGCAGCTTTTTCTTCATTTTCAGCATTCGCCAGCACTTGATTTACTAAAGTTTCAATATCTGCCATTCGACTACTCCTCCTTCTTTTGGTTTTTCTACTTGCTTAGTGATTAACCAACAGAAAGTACTAATAATAGAGAAATAACGAATGCTAAGATTGCGTAAGTTTCAACCATGATAGAGTAGATGATCGCGTTAGATACGTTTTCAGGACGTTTGGCTAAGATTTGAATACCTGCTGTTGCAGTGTGCCCTTGCCAACGTGCAGAAATTAAACCTACTAAACCAATAGGAATACCTGCTACGAAGTATTGGAATCCTTGAGTTAAGTCTAATCCTGCACCTAATTGTAAGTAAATCATAATACCAATAACGAAACCGTATAAACCTTGTGTACCTGGTAATAGTTGTAAGATTAACGTTTGTGCAAATTTTTCTGGTTGATCTTTAACTAAGGCAGCTGCAGCCGCACCGGTTTCACCAACACCACGAGCAGAACCCATACCAGAGAATATAACTGCTACTGCGATTCCGGCCATAGCAAAAATTGGGCCGCCGTTTTCCACAAAAAATTCAATCCATGTATTCATTATTTAAAAACCTCCATTTTTTTGTCTTCTAATTAATTTTCTTCTACATCTTTAAGAGAAACAAATTCCTGTAGTGTACGGATCGGTTTAAACGCCTGACCGCCACCTTCATAAAACTTACCAAAGAACTCAACGAATACTAAACGCATACTATGCACGTAAGCAGATAGTAATGATAAGAACATGTTAAATAATTGTAAGGCAATAATCATTAAAATACCCGCTGTAAAACGAACCGGTACTGGCAAGATAGTGAACAAGATATTAAAGGACATGGCGATAGCGCCCCCTGAGATACCTAAGGCCATTAGACGAGTATAGGATACGAAGTCCCCAACATATGAAGATACACCGTATAAATTATACAAACCAACGACTCCACCAACTGCCTTATTATTACTCGTGAACATAGGCACCAAGATGATACCTGCAGCTGCTACGATAGCTAACCATTTAGCGACTGTAATCAGACTACCTATACTGAAAACAAAACCAGCAATACCGATAGCCAGCGCAATGAGTAATGCTAACCAACCAACACCATCATTATAGGCTGCTGCATAGTCTTTTCGACTAAGCTGTAATCTGATATTTAAGCACAAACCGACAAAAATATGTATATAACCAATAGCTAATGAAATCACCATTAAAACTAGGGCATCATCAGTTGGATTGATCAGGTTAAATGGTAAAGATTCACCAAATATAGACCCATAAGCTAAACCAATCAACATTGTTGGATACGATAAGATGTGTCCAAATTTCACAAATCGTTTGGTGCCTTTACGTAAGTCCATTACCTTTAAAGCAAATAGTGTACCAATCCAAAGTAATAAACCATAACCGAAGTCCCCCATCATCATAGCGAAGAATAACATGTAGAAACCGGCTACCCAGTTGGTTGGATCCTTCTCTCTATAGTTTGGTAATGAATACATTTCAGTAATCATTTCAAATGGTTCTACTATAGAAGCGTTATGCAGCTTAATTGGTACTTCGTCTTCTTTCACTTCTTGCTCAGTAGTTTCTTCTAAAATAAGCGCTAATGCGTCTGCATCAAAGTTTTCTTCTAGAACTGCTTGCAAGTTTTCAACTTGCGATTCTTCAACCCAACCACTAAATAAGGATAATTGTTGGTTATCATATGAAAGCTGTGCTGCATTTGCACGTTGACTGCGGTTAAAAAATTCTTCAACTGCCAGCTGGATAGTCGCTTTTGATCCTTGCATGTCTTTTAAGTCTTTCACAACAGCTTCCTCATCTTTAATCAGTTGCTTACGCTCTTTTTCTAATGATTGGAAGGTTTCTTCAGGTGTTTGTTCGTAATTAAATTCCACTTCACTAAAGTAGTTTTCTAGAAGACTAGCTTGCAAGTTATCGTTATGCCCTGGTAAAGCAACAATTGCTACACCAATTTCATTTTCATTTGCAAAAACTTCTTCAACTGCTACATTTTCCAAGGCTTTTAACTGCTGCCAGTGGTAGCGATTTTCGTCGTTTGGAATTGTCCCTAAACGAACATCGAATAAGTTTAATTCTTTAAGTGTCTTAGGTTCGACATCTAAGGCCCGCCATTTGGCAATGGTCGTTTGTTCATCTTCCACACGTTGACGTTGGTCCTGTATGTCGTTACGCTTTTGTTTTAAGCCTTCGACTTGTTCAATCAATTCTAAAGCTTTTGCTTCATCTACAGATCGATGTAATTCATCCATAGTCATTTGTGGTCGTTTGGCGGTGATTTTATCTTTTAAGGATACCTTTTGTTGGTATTGACTTAGATAATTTAGTACTTCTCGTCCACGTTCATAAATGACTTGGTAATCTCGATCATTTTGGTAGTTATTATTGAAGGTAAAGTCTTGGCCGGTTACCTTTAAAGAAAGATCACTAACTTGTATATTTTGCATCGTTTGTAAGGTATATAACAATTGTTCTTTATTATTTGGTGCCGTTACAATCGATACTTTTTGCATCTTAGCGATTGCCATAGCTATTTTTCACCTCCTCAATTACAAGTGAGACTAAAGTTGGCAAAGCGCTTTGAAATTGATGCTCAATTTCCTGAATCTCTTGATCATTCTTCGCTTTTTCTTCAGATCTGTAAGCTTGTAAAACTTTTTCATTTTCGGCACGCCTTGCATTTTTGTAGTCTTTCAAGATGGCTTCTTTTTCAGACGCCATTTGATTTAATTTGCGATTTTTGTCTTCTAATAAACTTTCTCGCTTATTTGCATATTGATCACTTAATGCTTGCGTCGCTTTTTCTGTATCGACTATTTGTGCTAACGTTTTGCTGGACACCACATTCACCCCCTAAAAGTGTTATAACAAGTTAATTATAACAAAGAAACCGCTTTTTTTAAAATCTAAACGCTAAATAAATTGCCTAATAACCGCATGCATATTTTTGCTATATAAATCAGTTTTCGGGTTTTGGTTTGCGACTTGCATTTTTGCGTTTCTTGCGTAAATCAATAAAAAACTCCTGTAAAAGTGCTTTACATTCCTCAAGCAACATACCGCCAGTTACTTCAACTTGATGATTAAATCTTGAATCATCAAGTAAGTTCATTAAAGTACCTGCTGTACCACCTTTGTTATCATAAGCACCAAAATAAACATGTTTGATACGGCTTTGCATCATCGCTCCCGAGCACATAGGACAAGGTTCTAACGTTACATACAAATCTGCATCAGCTAATCTCCAAGAGCCTAGGTGCCTATTTGCTTCTTGAATGGCCAACATTTCTGCGTGCGTTGTAGCATCTTGGCTTGTCTCCCGTAGATTATGACCACGACCTATAATTTCACCCTGATAGACGACCACAGCACCTATAGGCACTTCGCCAATAGCTGCCGCTTTCTTAGCCTCAGCAATTGCTGCCTGCATAAAAGTGAACTGTTCCTTTGAAAACTCATTAATTCCTGACGCTATTTCATCTGACATCCTACACCTCTTTCACTTCTAAAATCCCTTACAATTATACCATTACCAAGGCTTACAACCAATGTCTAACATCTTCAGACCCCTATGCATGATAACTTTCTTCCTATTAACTATAGCGTATAAAAAAATTTTATTTTGAGCGTTTTAACTTGATTTGAAATCGCTATCATTATATAATTCTTCATATAGAAACTTGTATAGACAAGTTTGTTATTATTGCTTTTATTTCACCATAAGTTTTTACACTAGAGGAGGAAGAACAATGAGTGATTTCACACAAGATGCCAAATCTTTATTAAATGATATCGGCGGAAAGGAAAATATCAACGCTGTTACCCATTGTGCAACACGGATGCGTTTTGTACTAAATGACCCTAAACAAGCAGATATCGATGCAATTGAAGATATCCCTTCTGTTAAAGGAACATTTACACAATCAGGTCAATTTCAGGTAATTATCGGAAATAAAGTAGCCGATTTTTACAATGCATTTGAAAAAATTTCAGGTATTTCTGGTACGTCAAAAGAGGCTGTAAAAGCAGCGGCTGCCGACCAGCAACAAAATTGGCTACAAAAAGCAATGACTTTCTTAGCTGAAGTATTCACACCGATTATTCCAGCGATTATCGTTGGGGGGCTTATTTTAGGTTTCCGTAATGTACTTGAAGGTGTGCCTATGGAGGCCTTGGGTCCAAAAATTGTTGATGGGGTTGCACAAACCCTGGGTGATGGTACACCACAATATAATACAATTGTTGACGTTTCACCTTTCTGGGCCGGCGTTAATAGTTTCCTCTGGTTACCAGGTGAAGCGATTTTCCACTTCTTACCAGTTGGCATTACATGGTCTGTAACCCGTAAAATGGGTACTACACAAATTCTTGGTATCGTATTAGGGATTACGCTAGTTTCACCACAATTATTAAATGCTTACGCTGCACCAGATGCTATCTTAGCTGGTGATGTACCACAATGGGACTTTGGTTTCTTCCAATTAGATATGATTGGTTACCAAGCACAAGTATTACCAGCCATGTTCGCAGGTTTATCCTTGGCTTGGCTTGAAAAATTCTGGCGTAAATATATCCCAGAAGTGATTTCTATGATTTTTGTCCCTTTCCTATCACTAGTACCTGCAATTATTTTGGCGCACACAGTGTTAGGTCCAATCGGATGGACAATTGGTACATGGATTGGTAACGTCGTCTACGCAGGTTTAACTGGACCAGTTTCTTGGTTGTTTGGTTTAATCTTTGGTGCGCTATACTCACCACTTGTCATTACAGGTTTACACCACATGACCAACGCCATCGACACACAATTAGTTGCTGACTTTGGCGGAACAGGGTTATGGCCGATGATTGCCCTATCAAACATTGCCCAAGCTTCTGCCGTTATGGCTATTTGGTGGACAACCCGTCACGATGAGAAAGAAAGTCAAATCACCCTGCCATCAGCCATTTCAGCTTACTTAGGTGTAACTGAACCTGCAATGTTTGGGGTAACGATTAAATATGTCTATCCATTTGTTGCAGCGATGATCGGTTCAGGTTTAGCGGGATTACTATCTACAACAGTTGGTATAACAGCAAATGCCATTGGTGTCGGTGGTCTACCAGGTATCTTAGCCATTCAATTCCCATACTGGATTTGGTTCATTATCGCGATGTTAATCGCAATCGTCGTACCATTTACATTGACGATTATCTTTAAGAAAACTGGTTTCTTAGCAAACAATAAGATTGATTTGAATATCAAATTCTAGCATTAGCCAGATCGATTCAAGTTTCACGCTCGTCTTGGACACCCTAGGCGAGCTTTTTTCAAAAAAGGAGGAAGACAAGATGACAAATGATTTAGGAAAAAAAGTAATTTATCAAATTTATCCAAAATCTTTTAATGATACAGATGGCGATGGTTTGGGTGATCTTAGAGGCATCATTGAAAAATTAGACTATCTAGAAAAGCTCGGTATCGATATGATTTGGATGAACCCATTCTACCCCTCACCACAAAATGATAATGGTTATGATATTTCAGATTACACGGCGATTGACCCTCGGTTTGGATCTATGGCTGACTTTGAAGAGCTTGCTCGTGAAGGTAAAAAACGGGGTATCGACTTGATGTTAGATATGCCTTTAAACCACACCTCTACTGAACATGAATGGTTCCAAAAGGCCTTAGCCGGAGATCCCTATTACCAAGATTTCTACTATATTCGTTCCGCTAAAGAAGACGGGTCATTGCCAACTAATTGGGCATCTAAATTCGGTGGACCTGCTTGGGCGCCTTTTGGTGATACCAATCAATATTACATGCACCTATATGATGTGACGCAAGCCGATTTAAATTGGCATAACCCGAAAGTGCGTGAAGCCTTATTCGATATCGTCCGCTTTTGGATTGATAAAGGCGTTCGTGGTATCCGTTTTGACGTGATGAATGTCATAGGTAAAAGTGAAGTCCTCGAAGACTCAACTGGTGGTCCTGGTTCTACCCAAGAGAAACGTTTATATACTGATACTGAAAATTCGCATACTTGGATTCAAGAAATGGCCCAATCTACTTTTAATGATATTGAAGGCTTTGTCACAGTAGGGGAAATGTCTTCTACAACAATTGAAGACGGCGTTCGCTACACTAATCCAGAGGAAGAAAAATTATCCATGATCTTCTCCTTCCATCATTTAAAAGTCGACTATAAAGACGGTGAGAAATGGTCTAAAGTAGCCTTTGATTTCCAATCATTAAAGGATATTTTAAATGATTGGCAAAAAGGGATGTCAGATGCTAATGGTTGGAATGCACTATTTTGGAATAATCATGACCAACCACGTGCCAACTCTCGCTTTGGTGACACAGAAAATTATCCTTTTGAAACGACAACCATGCTAGCCCAAACAATTCATATGATGCGGGGGACGCCGTATATCTTTGAAGGGGAAGAAATCGGTATGACAAATCCTGATTTTGATGATATCAATGACTACAATGATATTGAAACCTTCAATAACTACCAAATCTTACTAGATAAAGGCCTATCTAAAGAAGAGGCCATGGACATCATTAAGTTTAAATCACGTGATACTAGCCGTACGCCAATGCAATGGGATGATTCAGAAAATGCTGGTTTCACTACCGGTACACCATGGTTAAAAGTTGCCGACAATTATAAGGACATCAATGTTGCTAAGGAATTAGAGAACGGTAAAATATTCCCTTACTACCAAAAATTAATTGCCTTACGTCATAAACTACCTATCATCCAAGACGGTGCTTATCATGAATTACTACCCGACCACCCAGAAGTACTCGCTTACTACCGGACTTATGGTGACCAAATCTTGTATGTCTTCTCACACTTCTACCCAGGTACCAGTCAAGTTGACCTACCTGAAAGTGTTGATTTAACTCGTGACTATGAGAAATTATTGGGTAATGGACAAATAGAACAAATGACTGCCTCATTCGAGCTAGGCCCTTATGAAACAGTCGCATTCTTATCAAAATAATGTATGGATAAATAAAAGCAAAAATTATATAACGTAAAAATAACAGGTGAGTGGATCTACGACTCACCTGTTATTTGTATAACTTACGTAATATTTAATTCTACTAGGGATATCCCTTTAGTATCTAATGATGATCAACTTTATCTTTTCTATTTCTAGGTTTTGAAAATAACAGTGCAAGAATATAGTAAATGACAACTAACGTAATGAAATAAACCGGAAAATAGTCAAATTTAACTGGACCGATATATCCAGCAGGAAAAGCCACAGCGATAATAAGTTTAAACGTAAACCCTTGAAACATGATTTCATTGATTTGTAATACCACTCGTTCAATTGTATCAGCAATCTCACAACTTGACTTAGATAATTTAATTTTCATCCTCATCTATTTTAGTATCTGGTGCAGTCGTCACATCTTCCTCATCATAAGGAAAAGCGATAAAGCGACTAATATCTTCTTTAGTCATATCAGTATCCATTTCATTCATAACAGTGGTATAGACTTGTCCTTCAATATATATAAGTGCTGGTTGATCTTCTAGCTGGTAGTCTGTTAGCAATTTATTGTAGGCATCTGTATCTTCTGACGGATTTAGGATGTAAGTATAACCTTCACCCTCAGGATAAACGTCAGTAAGCTGGTCCCCTATCATGTCATAGGTTTCTAAAATTGTCCGTTCAATTTGATTATTCTCTTCATCAGAAGCACCGGGTACAAAGACGAAGAAACTATCTCCTGCTGCAATCTTTTCTTCAATCTCATTTATGGTAATGAATTCAATTTCTGTGTCATTACCTTCCTCATCACTTGTAGAAAACGATTGACTACTTACTTGCTTATCGCTAGTGGAGATTTCTGAACGGTCATTGGCAGTAGATGTTGTATTGGTATCTTGTTCATTATTACTGGTATTCGCACACCCCGACACTAAAATACTAGCGATCAATAACATTGCGTATTTTTTCAACATGAAATCACCCCCTTATCTTTATTGTACCAATCAAAATATCATTTCCTTAGTCATATGTTAAAAAACAATAGCTAATCATAAAACAAAAAGTGCCCTCAACTTCACCATGTACGATTAATTGAGGGCACTTTTTAATGATTTACATGCAATCGCATTGATTAATGCGTAGTTCGTCTTGCAAATTCTTCAAATCTAAATTTATCAATACGGTGGTGGGAAGAAGTATATTGGAAGAAGGTAGCATCTTCTAAGTAAACATGACTATTCACTTGAATAATATATTCATCTGGCCCAATGCTCATTTCTTTTTGATCAATATCATCCGCCAGTTTAGCAACAATTTCTTTATTGGCGAAGGAGATCTGCAAGTTCAGTTCTTGTTCAAAGTATTGGTAAATAGATACTTCCGCTATAGCATCCGGTACACCGTCTGGAATAACAGATACACGAAGATAGTCATGGTCAATAATAACGGTTTCTCCCGCCATCTCACGCGAACGAATGAGATAGATAAAGGGTTCACCTGCCTCAACCCCATCTTCACCGACAAGAAAATCAGGTGCTGGAATCTGTTTATTCATTAGCACGCGAGTAGCAGTCTGAAACTGTTTTGACTCTTGCAGTTCCTTGTATGAAGTTAGACCAGATATCGGAAAAGAAAATCGAGCGAAGTCGAGCACAATTGCCCCTTTCCCTTGTTGTTTTTGGATAAATCCCGTATCCTCTAATCTTTTTTGCGCTTTACGAATGGTTTCGCGTGATACACCGTAATGCTTGGCCAAGTCATTTTCACTGGGCAGTAATCTTCCTACAGGGTAAAAACCTTGTAGGATTTTTTCTTGAATATCAGCGGAAATAAATTCAAACTTATATATTTCCCTCACCTACTTATCTAGCTTAATTATGTGTGCCCTTTTTGTTCGTAATCAATTGAGCATCTCTAGGTATTGATCGTATTTATCTTCACCAAATAAAGTCGTGATAATATGCCCTTTATAGGCTTCAAGATCAATATCCATTGCGATATAGACATTCTTTGCCCTATCTGTTCGTTCATCAAAGTCAATGACCGTTTGCCCATATGTATATTCACCTTTAGTTTCAATAACCAAATTGGTATGGTAAACCTCAGTTAGGATCTCTGGGTGTAGATAACCAACAACTGCTACGAGGTCATGGATAACGATGCCAATTTTCCCCTTATTTTCAAATGAATTGAGGACATAATCATCGAACATCTCACGAATCATACCCCCTAATTTTCCACCAGCTTGACGGATGAATTCTAAGTCATTCATGTCGAGTAAGGATAGTCTGGTAACATCTAAACCAACCATCGTGATAGGCACACATTCACCCAGTGCCTCAAAGACGATATCTACTGAAACGGGGTCAAACCAGTAGTTAAATTCTGCAACTGGGTTGGTATTCCCATCAAAAGCAGCGCCACCCATAGTCATGATTGAACGGACTTGTTTCATGGTCTCCAAATCTTTTTCAACTGCTAAAGCGATATTCGTCAGTGGTCCTAATGTGATTAAATCAATTTCACCGGGATGTGCCTTCACTTGTTCCAAAATGAAATCCACAGCATGTTGGTCTTGAATCAGCGCTTCATCATAAGGAAAGTCAACGCCTCCCATTCCGTTTGATCCATGAATATTTCCAGTGGCATTCTCTCTTGGTGGTTTATCCTCTTTTAGAGAAGTATAATCATTATCTGCACCAGGATAAACTTTCACGCGACCATCAAAATAAGTAGATACACGAACGGCATTCGTGGTTGTCATCTCTAATCCTTTATTTCCAGCAACCGTCGTAAACCCTAAAATTTCCAAACTATCATCTGACAAAGCTGTCATTAAAGCGGCTGCATCATCAATTCCTGGGTCAGTATCGATAATTACCTTACGTTTGTCCATGAAAATTCCCCCTATATCTGAACGCTATATACAAGTGCATTGTATCATGTAAGCGGTTTAAAATATAATATTTTCTCCTTGAAAAAGGGAAAAACTTCATCGAGCTAACGGTTTTGTTTAAATTGCGCTACTACTTGAATATGCGTCGATAATGCTTTTAAGATCTTCTCTAACGCTTCTAAGTCACCAATCATATTACTTGGGTCTGCTTCAATAAAGAAACCATAACGGAAGGGTTTCATTGGAATTGGACGGGCATTTAACCCCTCCAAGTTAATGCGGTAAACATCTAACACTTGAAGTAATTTTGCTAAAGCACCTGGTTCGTGCGGTGTTTCAATATATAACATTAATTTATCATGGGTATTGGTCATATCAATTTGGTCGTAACGTTCAAATACTAAAAAGCGGGTCATATTACCAGATTCATCATACGCTGCTGGTTCTAAAGCTTGCAA
The DNA here is from genome assembly GCF_001806975.1 of Aerococcus sp. HMSC10H05. Classification (NCBI taxonomy): domain Bacteria; kingdom Bacillati; phylum Bacillota; class Bacilli; order Lactobacillales; family Aerococcaceae; genus Aerococcus; species Aerococcus sp. HMSC10H05. The sequence continues at coordinate 4,577 of NZ_KV786956.1, read as the reverse complement.
GCCGTGTAATTCGCCTGCTCGCGGACTGGCAATTGCTGCGATAGTGGCGTCATTCTCCTGGACAATATATTCCGCTGAAACAGCGGTATCAATGTAAGCTACAGGATCCATATTAGGATAGCGGTCGAATAATAATTTACACTGTGACAGGGCTTCTGGATGAGAGTAAACCTTTTGAACCTTTTGAATATCAGCACCAGGCAAGCCCCATAGAACATGGTTGACCGGTTGGTAATGTTCATATTTTGCTAAAACGGGTTGGTAACGGATGATGTCCATTGTTCGAGCAATTAACCCTGTTGTCGAATTCTCAATTGGCATGACAATTCGGTCTACTCTTTCAGCCACTAAGTCATCTACCATCGGTTGGAAGTCGTCATAAGAAATAATTTCCAATCGTTCATCATCAATTTCTACATGCAATTGTTCATTTACAAAGGCAATTGTTGCTGCCTCACTATAAGCCCCCGGTATGCCTTGATAACCAATTCTCATCATTATTTCACCCTTCTTTTTAAAATCTCATATTCATAAGTTTACCAGTTTCAACGACTCATGTCATTCCAGGGAAAATAAAAAAATACCCCCAACCACTATTACACATAGCAGTTAGAGGCACTTATGTTCATTCTATTTTGTAAATGATTTTGCTTGGCCTACAGCATAGTCATAGGCATCTGCTGCTGAATCTTTTACCCGATCGCTGAATGAGCGGTTTGGTAAAAATGATACATCATCAGCACGACGAGCTAAGTCACGACGCGTATGGCGTAATTGACGACCAGCATCATCGATGAAATCACTGATTACTGAGTTTTTGTCTTCTTGGTATAATGCGACAGCGGCAATACCTGCGATTGCAGCAATTGCACCTAAAGCAATTAAGCCTTTTTTAGTTGATTGTTCCATGATATCACTCCCCATAATTATTATACACATTATAGCATATTCACTATACCAGCGAAAACAATATGACAACTAGTCAAAGCATATTTTATGCCTAAGTACTATCCCTTTTTGATGGCTGCCCCTAATCCACCACCATTAAAAGGCGTTCTAAAAGCAAATAAAAAAGAGACTGGGACAAAAATATCTCAGCCTCTCTTTGCT
>NZ_KV786956.1:0-3447 GCF_001806975.1 Aerococcus sp. HMSC10H05 | reverse complement strand
AAATATCTCAGCCTCTCTTTGCTATATAAAAATGTTTATCGTCAAGTTTCAAAAGTCAGCATTGTTCGATACTGCCCATAATGCGCCAATCACATTTTGTTATTGTTCGACTTTTGGTCCAGTACGTCAATTGTAACCGACTTTTGTCTCGCCTTCCGCATACGACTTGTTGCGAAAGCTTATTGACCTATACCAATCAAGTCTTTCACGTCATTACTTTCTTCTTGGCCGTCAGGGTGTTTTACCCGAATATATAATTCACCTTGACGAGCACCAATTGTCACAACATCACCCTCAGAAATTTTATCAGCAATTAGCATTTCAGCCACTGGGTCTTCGATTTTCTGTTGGATCACACGACGCAATGGTCGAGCACCATATTCTTTATCAAAGCCTATTTTAGCGATTTCTTTATTCGCTGCTTGTGTAACACGTAATTTCACACCCTGCTCTGCTAATAATTTATTCAGAGCTGTAGTAAATTTCTGTACAATTTCAACGACTTGTGCTTCTTCTAATGTGTGGAAGACAATAATTTCATCCACACGGTTCAAGAATTCCGGTCTGAAAGCAGTTTTTAATTCTTTACGAATACGACTATCCATTTCTTCATGGCTATCTGTTGCTTGTTTAGCACCAAATCCGACATTTTTATCATCACGGATAGCAGTAGCACCTAAATTAGAAGTCATAATCATCACTGTATTGCGGAAGTCCACTTTACGACCTTTAGAATCCGTAATATAACCATCATCTAAAACTTGTAATAACATATTGAACACATCCGGGTGCGCTTTTTCAATCTCATCGAATAATACAACTGAGTATGGGTGTTGTCGCACTTGTTCAGTCAATTGGCCACCTTCATCATAGCCCACGTAACCTGGTGCTGATCCAATCATTCGACTCGTTGAGTATTTTTCCATATATTCAGACATATCTAAACGGATGATGTTATTTTCTGAACCAAACATCTCACCAGCTAACGCTTTAGCTAACTCTGTTTTACCAACACCTGTTGGTCCAAGGAACATGAAGGAGCCAATTGGACGATTCGGATCTTTAATCCCTGACCGTGCACGGCGAACTGCACGCGCAACACTTCTCACTGCTTCGCCTTGACCTTTCACACGTTTGTGTAAATGGTCTTCTAGATTGATCAGCTTTTGGTTTTCAGTTTGCGTAAGCTGTTGCATTGGCACACCTGTCCACATAGCCACAATATCCGCTACGTTTTGGCTGTCAATTTCAATATCAAACGACTCTTCTTGAGCAACTTGTGGGTTGTTTTGTAGGGCGAATAATTCTTGACTTAAACGTTGTTGTTGCTGGTGAACACCTGCTGCTTTTTCAAACTCTTGGGTATTCACATAATGCTTCTTCAACTCTTCTAAATCTGTTAATTGTTTGCGAATACCTAAAATGGTTTGTTGGGTAGTGTCTTTATCGCCATTGTCTAAACGCGCTGTTGCTGCAGCTTCATCCATAATATCAATCGCTTTATCTGGTAAGAAACGATCAGCAATGTAACGGTTACCTAGACGAACAGCAGCTTCAATAGCTTCATCTGTAATCTTCACTCGATGGAATTTTTCATAATCTTTTCGGATACCTTTAAGAATTTCAATAGCATCCGCTTCGCTAGGTTCGTCTACCAGTACTTTAGCAAAACGACGTTCTAAGGCTGCATCTTTTTCAATATATTTTTGGTATTCATTTAAGGTCGTTGCGCCAATTACTTGTAAGTGACCACGTGCAAGAGCCGGTTTCATTAAGTTGGAAGCATCAATAGCCCCCTCTGCTGCACCAGCACCGATTAAGCTATGTAATTCGTCAATAAACAAGATGACGTTACCAGCTTTTTCTGTTTCTTCAAGTAAGTTTTTTACACGGTCTTCAAATTCTCCACGGTATTTGGTCCCAGCAACAAGTGAACCAACATCCAGTGATACTACACGTTTGTTGGCTAAGGTAGAAACAACATCATTGTTCGCAACGGCGATGGCCACTGCTTCAGCAATGGCAGTCTTCCCAACACCTGGTTCCCCAACTAAAACAGGGTTATTCTTCGTACGGCGACTTAAAACCTGCATGATACGACGTAACTCTTTCTTACGGCCAATCACTGGGTCTAATTGCCCATTACGCGCTTGCTCAGTTAAGTCTCTCGTTAAAGCGTCTAAGGTTGGTGTTACGCTTTGTGGGCGTTTACTACCGCGATTTGATTGTTTAGTACTATCTTCATTACTACGGTTACGTACGGGTGGACGCTGGCCAATTGAACGGTAGATGTCTTTACGTAATTTCTCAATATCTACATCCAAGTTTCTTAGAATTCGAACTGCTAATACTTGGTCTGCAATTAGAGATAGCAAAATATGCTCAGTTCCGACTAAAGTCACCTGTTGACGTTGTGCTTCTTCACCCGCAATATATAAGACCTTTCTAGAACGCGGTGAATACACCACACGGTTTAAATCTAACGGACTATCTGAGACCTCATCCTTGCCATAACCGACGACAAATTCAACTTCTTCCTTCACAGCCTCGTAACTTGGCAAGTGGTCAACTAACACATTATGCGCAACCCCCTCAGGTTCACGGTAAAGTCCTAGCAACAAATGTTCTGTTCCAATGGCTTTATGACGAAATTGTTTGGCTTCTTCAGCAGCGTACAATAAGGCCTGTTTTGCTTTCTCTGTATAAATTTCGTTCATAAGGTCCTCCTATCTGGTTACCTATATTTCAGCTTCACAAGCATTGATTTTAAAATCAATGACCGTACTTCATCAGCATTCACAATTTTACCTAAGGCTTCCTTATCAACTGCTGAATGCATAATCTGTGCTTCATTTTCGGTAATAATCTTATTGACTAATAAATTTTGAATGATGGCAGTAGCATCTTGTAATCTCGTTTTTTGGTGGACAAGGTCGACCATGGCATCAATTAATTCTGCTTCTTCGACAATTTCCAGTTTCATAATCCGGATATAGCCACCACCACCACGTTTACTTTCTACAATATATCCCTTTTGCGGGGTAAATCGCGTGTTGATAACATAATTAATTTGAGATGGTACACATTGAAATTGATCGGCGATTTCGCTACGGCTAATCTCAACATGTTCTTCTTGTTGTAAGATTTGCTTTAAATAAGATTCAATAATATCAGACATATTTCTATTTTTCATTATTTATCACCTCAAGTCTGATTCTTATTTTGACTAAGTTTGACTAATTAAATATATCATACGATATCCACATTGATTTAGTCAATTCAAAAGCTTGATATTTAACGTGAAACCCTTGAAATATCGCACTTTTAGATAGTAAAAGGGCGACGTAAAGAAATTGTTTACCAAAATCCTTACGCCACCCTCATATTAAGAAAATATACCCCAATCATTATTCGAATCAACTACTCTCTGTTAAAACAGAGAGTTTG
>NZ_KV786955.1:0-8074 GCF_001806975.1 Aerococcus sp. HMSC10H05 | reverse complement strand
GTCTTCTTTGTTCAGTTTTCAAAGGTCTATCTTGTTGCTCTTGTGACAACTACCTTATAATATCACGAGTTTAACTGGAAGTCAACAACATTTTTATAAATTAATTAAAATGTTGTTCTCTCGGTTAGTGTTACGTTGTAACGCAACTATTAGATATTATCATGTTCAACTGGTTGAAGTCAATAGCTTTTTTGAAAATATTTTCTTCAATGTTTCAACAGAAACAATAATAATGTCTGAAAAATATAGTACCACCTTTCACAGTTCTTGTAAACCACTTTTTATTTCTTAGAAAAATAAAAAGGCCCTAGTTTATACCACCTAGGGCCTTACGTATTTCAATAGCGTGTCTAGCAATTAAGCCTCTTGCCAGTTATCTTTGATGAATGTTTTACGCCCAGACAATTCACTATAACGCTTATAGTGTGCTGGATTCTTCTTGTAGAACTGTTGATGATAATCTTCAGCTGGCCAGAAAGTCGTTGCTTTAGTAATTTGTGTTATAACTGGTTTATTAAATCTACCACTAGCATCTAACGCCGCTTTAGATTTCTCTGCAGCTTCTGCTTGTTCTATGCTGTTCACAAAAATTTCAGGTCGATAAGAATCACCGCGATCAACAAATTGCCCCATTGCATCTGTTGGATCGGTCTGTTGCCAATAAATATCTAGCAATTCTGGATAACTTATTTTTTCATTATCAAATTCAATCTCTACCGCTTCTGTATGGCCAGTTGTGCCCGAACAAACTTCCTCATATGTAGGATTTTCTTTGTGTCCGCCAGTGTATCCTGATGTCACTTTTTCAATACCATCCATCTCTTCAAATGGTTCAACCATACACCAAAAACACCCGCCGGCAAATATTGCTGTTTCTTTAGACATCTTAATTGCCCCTTTCATTAAAAAGAAATTAATCTGCCTCTATTGTATTACATTATTTTAATTTTGAAACGCCAGAAGCATTTTCTTTTGTGATTTCTGTGATACCACCCATATATGGGACTAATACTTCGGGAATAGTAACTGAACCATCAGCGTTTTGATAGTTTTCTAAAATAGCTGTTACTGTACGTCCAACAGCTAAACCAGAACCATTTAATGTGTGTACATATTCCGGTTTGCCATTTGCGTTACGGAAACGAATCAAAGCACGACGCGCTTGAAATGCTTCAGTATTTGAACATGATGAAATTTCACGATATGTTTTTTGTGCTGGCACCCATACTTCTAAGTCATACGTTTTCGCAGCTGAGAAGCCCATATCACCAGTTGATAATGTAATTACTCGATACGGTAAGTTTAATTTTTGTAGTATATTTTCGGCATTTGTAACCATTTTTTCTAATTCGTCATATGAATCTTCAGGTCGCGCAAATTTCACCATTTCCACCTTTTGGAATTGGTGTAAACGAATTAAACCACGGGTATCACGACCAGCTGATCCTGCTTCTGAACGAAAACTTGGCGACATCGCAGTGAAGTAGATTGGTAAGTCTTCTCCAGGGATAATTTCATTTGCAAAATAATTGGTTAATGGTACTTCTGCTGTCGGGATTAATGTTAGGTGACGCTCTTCATTTGTTGTAGAGAAAACATCTTCAGTAAATTTAGGAAATTGGCCAGTACCATACATTGCTTTGTCATTCACCAAGTAAGGAGGAATCACTTCTTCATATCCTTCTTCTTGGTGTTGGTCTAACATAAAGTTATAAACTGCACGCTCTAAACGGGCACCGAGTCCGCGATAATATAAGAACCGAGCACCTGAAACTTTAGCCCCACGTTCAAAATCTAAAATCCCTAATGCTTCTCCAATTTCATAATGGGCTTTTGGTTCAAAATCAAACTCGGGTGCTTGATGCCAACGACGAACTTCAACATTGTCCTCTTCATCTGCTCCAACTGGTACTGAGTCATGCGGTAAGTTTGGTAACCGATCCATAATATGAGTTACTTGTTCATCTAGTTTTGCTAATTTTTTATCTAAAACAAGAATTTCTTCCCCTACTTCTTTCATACGAGCAATTCTATCATCAGCATTTTCCTTATTACGACGAAGCAAACCAATTTCATCAGAAACAGCATTACGTTCTGCTTTTAAAGTTTCTGTTTCAGAAATCACTTCACGACGTTGGCCATCTAAATCAATTAAACGCTCTAGTTCCTCTTTAGCAACTCCACGACTAGCATACTTTGTAGCTGTCGCTTCAAAATTATCTCTAAGTAATTTAATATCAATCATCTTTATTCCTCCTATATATTTAGACAATAAAAAAAGCCATTTCAATCTCCCAAAAATTTGGAAGGGACGAAATAGCTTAGAATTCATATATTATTGCGCGGTGCCACCCTACTTTAAGACACAAAAATGTGATGCCTTACACTCATTAGATAACGGCTAACCCGGCTCTACTTAATCAGGATGCTATCCTCATATTCGTAGTCAGTGATTGTGTGGATTCATATCACTTGACTACCCACTTTCACCTACCGCGAGCTCTCTAATAATCAGCCTATACTACTAATCACAATCAATACTTTTCATTTATTGCTTCCATTATATATTCGGCGCAAATAAAAGTCAATTATCCCATAGGTTTATGTGATGTAACATACGCTATTATGATGTTTAACCAAATATACCTTGGATATCTTGAATCCACCCTTTGAATAAATCTTCCATGATACGCGTAACTTGTACAACGATACTTACTTTATCAACATCTTCAGCAGGAATAATTGCATTTGACATATCTAGCTGATTAAAGAGACTTTTATCAAAATTAACTGTCGTATTAAAAGTGTTAATCGTTTGATCAACCGATAATGGTGCTGTAAGTGCTAGATTGCCAGCAGCGTCATATTGAAATGCTGCATCATAAGTTAATGTAGTATTTTTTTCTAAATCATAATTATAGGGTAAGAATAGGGCATTTGTTTTAGCATAATTTAGGTTTACACCATCCATTACACCTTGATATATCGTAACATTCTCAGCTGGTAACCATGTGCTACCTTCTTCATAAAGCGTTGTATACGCTAAGTTTTCTTGTAAGGCAGTAAGTAAAGTGCCTGTATTTTCGTACCGGTCTGCTTCAGTTTCTGCACCTAAGGTTACTAGCATGATGTCGCGTCCATCAATTTGACTCATAATGATAATACAACGACCTGCAATCGTTTCTGTACCCGTTTTTAATCCTGATACATCATCACGTTCATACGCATTACCAGGTAAAAATAGATTCGTATTCTCTAAAGTATACGTTTCACTATCAGATACTTGAAATTCTTTAGAAGTAACATTTGCTCGTTTTAAGACATCCGGATATTCATTCACTATTTCACGTGCAACAAACAAGATATCACGGGCTTGCATCATATTTTCCTGATCCATTGAATAAGGTGAAGCAGAACCATCACTTGTTATTAACCAAGAGCCAGCTAGACCTGAAGCAGTATATAATTCAAAGTTTTTAATACCTAATGCTGTTAGTTTATCACTCATACGCTCAACGAAGGCTTGTTCTGATCCAGAAATATATTCTGCTAAAGCAACAACTGCAGCATTACCTGACCCAATTACAGCAGCATCAATTAAAGCATCTACTGTATAGTAATCTGTCGATTCTTCTAGAGGTACATTAGATAGCCCCTCTGCTACTGATAAAGCTGAAACAGCTTCTGATACCGGAATTTTAGTATCAAAATTCAAGTTCCCAGCTTGAATTTCATCATAAACAACATAAAGGGCTATTAATTTTGTTAGTGATGCAATTCCGTGTAGCTCGGCACTATCTTCTTCAAACAAAATTTGACCAGAATCACTATCAATTGCCATAGCAGCATCTAAATTCAAACCATAATTTGTCGTAATCTCATTTGAAAATTCAGACACAGTACCACTCTTTGCATCACTTGTTTGACTAGCCGTAATAGTAGTATTCTCGGTTGCCAGTACAGCCATAGGCCCATGAGCCAAATTAAAACCCAACAAAGTGACTAAGGCTATTGTAAAAACTTTTGTCAACTCATTCTTCACTTACATTCGCTCCATTTCTTCATGATCATTTAACTCTTTAAAGCGATTAGGTATGGTAAAAATAAACCGTGTACCTTTATAGTCTGACTCCGCATAAATTTCACCATGATGCAATTCAACAATCGATTGCGTAATCGCCAAACCTAAACCACTACCAGTCTGTGGCTCAGTTCGAGATTTATCCCCCCTATAAAATCTCTGGAAAAGATCCTTTAATTGACCTTTAGGAATCCTAGCGCCGTCATTTTCAACGACAAACTTTGTTCTTTCATGGTCTTGATAGATTGAAATCTTAATATACTTACCCTTTCCACCATATTTAAAGGCATTGGTAAATAAGTTGGAAAAGATGCGAACAAATTTTTCTGGATCAATATCTACAAGAATATTATCATCTGGTTCAGCAATAATCTGAAACTCACGGCCAACTTTATTGGCCTCTAGTTCAAATTCTACCGTAATTTGTTCTACCATACGGACCACATTAATCTGACTAATAGCCAATTTAGTATCCACTTGTTTCACCTTAGTATATTCAAACAAATCTTCCGTCATTCGTTGCATTTGAATCGCTTTATCATAAGCAATATTGATATACTTCATCGCTTTTTCTGGATCTTTCAACTCTTCTTGCTTCAGCAAAGTCAAGTAACCAATAACCGAAGTAAGTGGTGTACGAATATCATGACTCATATTGGTAATCAAGTCATCTTTAGACTGCTCTATTCGTCGCTCTTCTTCTCTAGCTTTTACAGTAGAGTCTACTAAACGGTTAATCGAATCTACAACCGGCTGCATACCATTCATATTGGAAGTAGAAATCTTATGATGGTAGTTACCTTGAGAAATATAATGTAACTCTTCAAGCACATATCCTAACTGAACAGCCCGAAGCCTGCGGTAAACTCGCCAGCCCACAAAAGAAACACTCATCACCAAGTAAACCATGGTTAAACTTAGAAAGAAATTTTGCTGAAATTGTGGGTGGACAAAAAAAGATCCAGGATATTTACGTAACAAAACTGAATAATAGGTTTCATAGACCGTGATTAACACGAACATTAACCCAAAATAAAGGATGACTAATATCGCTATCCATACAATTGCTTCAAAAAAAAGCTCTGTATGCATTCTACTTTTCTTTTTTTGCAAGAGCTCACCTCTATCACTACTACTCATCTAAACGACTAACATAAAAAAGACTAGGGGTGCTAGCAAATGCCTTCACCCCTTTTCCAAAAAAGCTTTTAAGCTGTAATCTTATAACCAACGCCCCAGACAGTTGAAATCACTTTATCGCCACCGGTTGCTTCACCAATTTTATCACGTAAGTGACTCACATGAACCATTACAGTCTTAGCTGATACAACAGATTCTTGCTGCCATACACGTTCAAAAATCTCATCCGCTGAAAATACATTATTAGGATTGCTTGCTAGTAAGTATAATATACCAAATTCTAATGCAGTTAATTGAATTTGTTGGCCATCTGTAGTGGTTACTTCATGAGAATTTTTGTTAATCACAAGTGGGCCAACTTCAATAGTTGCAGCATCACCACCACCGGTACTCGCACGACGTAGTAATGACTTGATACGTGCCATGACTTCTAATGGGTTGAATGGTTTTGTGACATAGTCATCTGCACCTGTTGTTAAACCAGAAATTTTATCCATATCAGATGATTTAGCCGATAATAATAAGATAGGCATATCCACGTCACGTTTACGTAACTCTTTAATTACTGTAATCCCATCTTTTCCAGGCATCATAATATCCAGTACCATCATAGCAATATCAGGATTTTCAACAATTTTCTTCAATGCTTCATCTCCATCAAAAGCTTGGACTACCTCATAATCTTCATTTGTCGCATAAATAGTTAATAGTTCAACGATTTCCTTATCGTCATCAGTGATTAAAATTTTCATAGGTCATCCTCCGAACGCTATAGTTTCTCTACCTTATTTTAACAAATCCTAGCCATATAAGTCCTATATTTCTATTCAAAAGTGGTTAAGAATGCCTTAAGTCTTGATTCCACAAACTTTATCTACTCCCTCTCATCCTTTTCTCTATAGAAAAAGAGCAAGCACAGTCTTTCTGACCCACTTGCTCTTCGATATTATTGTCGTAAACTGATTAGCCTCTTGAATAGTTTGGTGACTCTTTGGTGATTTGTACATCATGTGGATGCGATTCAATCAAACCTGCTCCTGTCATACGAATAAATTGTGCATTTTGACGTAAAGCTTCAATTGTTGGGGCACCACAATAACCCATACCTGATTCAATACCACCAAGTAATTGGAAAATAATACCAGAAACAGCACCTTTATAAGCTACGCGTCCTTCAATGCCTTCAGGTACTAACTTATTCGCTTCGTTGACTTCACCTTGGAAGTAGCGGTCTGCAGACCCTTTCTTCATAGCGCCTAATGACCCCATACCACGGTATGTTTTAAATTGGCGACCTTGGAAGATTTCCAATTCACCCGGTGCTTCATCTGTACCAGCTAACATAGAACCTAACATTACAGCATGTCCACCAGCAGCCAAGGCTTTAACGATATCACCTGAGAATTTAATCCCCCCGTCAGCAATAATCGTTTTTCCGTATTCGTTAGCAACATTGGCTGCATCGTAAATCGCAGTAATTTGTGGTACACCTACACCAGCAACTACACGGGTTGTACAAATTGAACCAGGTCCAATCCCAACTTTAACAACGTCAACGCCAGCTTCATATAAAGCACGTGTACCTTCAGCAGTTGCTACGTTACCAGCAATTAATGTCGCATCTGGAAATGCTTGACGAATTTGTGCAACCTTACGCAAAACACCTGCAGAGTGACCATGGGCTGTATCGATTACAATTGCATCTGCACCTGCTTCTAATAAGGCTGTAACACGCTCAAACGTATCTGATGTTACACCAACTGCTGCACCAACAATTAAACGACCTTTCGCATCCTTAGCTGAGTTTGGATAGTCTGTAACACGTTCAATATCTTTAATAGTGACTAAACCTGTTAAACGACCTTCATCATCAACTAATAATAATTTTTCAATACGGTTTTCATATAAGATGTGACTCGCTTCTTCTAAAGAAGTGCCTTGTGGTGCAACAACTAAATTATCTTTGGTCATCACATTTTCAATCGCTTGGTCGTGGTCTTCTAAGAAGCGGATATCACGATTAGTTAGGATACCCACTAATTTATGGTCTGCTTCATTATTGATGATCGGTACACCAGAAATACGGTAACGAGCCATCAATGCTTCTGCTTCATGAACTGGTGATTCTGGGAATAAGTAGAATGGATCTGAAATGACACCTGACTCTGAACGTTTAACCTTGCGTACTTCATCTGCTTGTTGGGCAATCGTCATGTTTTTATGAATAATACCTAAACCACCTTGACGCGCCATAGCAATCGCCATACTTGCATCAGTTACCGTATCCATGGAAGCTGAAAGAATTGGAATATTCAATTTTAAGTTTGGTGCTAATGTTATACTTAAATCTACTTCATTTGGCAACACCTCAGAATGTGCTGGCATTAATAAGACGTCATCAAATGTTAATCCCTCTTTAGCAAATTTATTTTCCCATGCAGTAGTCATTTTCATTCATTCCCCTTTTCTTTGTAAAATGTAAAATTGATTTTTACTATCCTACCACCATTAACCAATAAGGTCAACCCATTATATTTCGTAAATAAATGTATTATTTTTATTTATTAAATATATCGTTCGTTTTTAATCAGATTAACCCTGGCATATTTGATAACAAATTATTGCATCCTTCGTTAACGTTCGTAAATAGACTTTCAATAACATGGTTTATTTTTAAAGTAAATGATTAAAAAAGTAGGTGAGGCAAAGGTCGTTTAAAATTGACATACTGGACCAAAGTCGAATAATAACGACATGTTATTGCCGCATTTTAGGAAGTATCGGACAATGCTGACTTTTGAAAGCTGATGATAAACATTTTTATATAAATCGAGTAGGAGGAATCTTTCTATT
>NZ_KV786954.1:0-806 GCF_001806975.1 Aerococcus sp. HMSC10H05 | reverse complement strand
AAAAAAACGAGGATTCCATTATCATTAAGTTAACGACAACTAATAGATAGGAGATCCTCGCATGAATAATTTTATCAATATTACCCTACAATTGAAAGATGAAAATATTATATTTGATACTAAAAATGTGGTTGAAGAGAAGAAATTTAATAATAGGTTATCGCTATTCTATCATGCTAAATTGGAGGTAAATCCCCAGTACTGTCCAGCCTGCGGCTGTATAAAAGAAGGACATAACATCGTTAAAAATGGGACTAAGACCTCAAGAATTACGTTAACAAAAGTTTCTGGCCTCCCTGCTTATCTAGTACTACGAAAACAACGTTACTACTGCAAAGAATGCGCGAGTTATTTTACAGCAAAATCAGATGTTGTGGGTGAAAACTGCTTCATCTCGAAGCGCGTAAAGCGCATGGTTATGGACTTAGCGACAGAATCATTGACGCTAAAACATATGGCCGAAACATGCAATATTTCTGATCATACTGTACAGCGCGTGATTGACGGCGTTGGTGACGATCTTAAACCTAGCATATTTGATCCGTTGCCTGAACATATTGCTTTTGATGAATTCAAGGGTGTGAAGAATACTGAAGGAAACATGAGCTTTATTTTTATTGATAACACTAGCTCACAGATCGTAGATATATTAAGTGATCGCAAAAAAGTACATCTACGCGATTATTTCCTTGCTTATCCATTGAAGACAAGACAACGTGTTAAAACTGTGACGATGGATATGTATACGCCATATATGGAAATTGTTCAGGAGCTTTTTCCTAATGCAAAAATTATTATTGATCGTT
>NZ_KV786953.1:0-3131 GCF_001806975.1 Aerococcus sp. HMSC10H05 | reverse complement strand
AAGAGTCTTCGTCTAATATTTAAGCTGCGACTAGTTGGAAAGTCGCAAGTAGTGGATGAGATGGTTTAAAGATGTTAACGTCAAGTAGAACTCGGCATTTTCTGCCAATTAGTTTTCCGCAAATTCTGCCAGATAAGATTCGGCACTTTTTGTCTAGTCAAAAACTCTTTGCCGATGTTTCATTCGATAACTTTCATTGTCCATTTGAATCAGTTCTACACGATGGAGAAGGCGGTCAAGTATCGCTGTTGCGACACCTTCGTCGCCTAATAGTTCACCCCATTGATCCGGACTCTTATTCGAAGTTAGAATGATAGAGCTACGCTCATATAGATAATCTACTAACTGGAAAAACTGATTGGCCTCAACCGGATCCATTGCCATGTACATCAAGTCATCAATAATAATTAAATCAGATTTTTTAATTCGGTTTAATGCAATCTGTGATTTTCATGTATAATCGCTTGTTTTCAGAATCGTTGTCAATTCTCCCATTGGGAGAAACATGACTTGATACCCTTGTTCAATTGCTTCTAAACCTACGCCTACCGCTAAATGCGTTTTGCCGACACCAGGCGGTCCAAGTAGAATGAGGTTGTACTGTTGCTCTGACCAATTCATTTCTCTTAACTGGCGCATTTGTCTCTCAGTGAGACTCTTTTGCTCACTGAGATTATAATCTTCAAGTGTCTTTTGATAAGGAAATTTCGCCCATTTTAAGCGACGATCTTTATTTTTCTTCTCCCGTTTAGTCAATTCATACTGTAGTAAATGATTTAATAGTTCATAATAAGTCCAAGATTTCTGTTCAGCTTCACGCATTAAGACGGGAAGCTCAGCAGAAACTTCCGATAAACGGAGTTGCTTAAAGGCATGCTGTAATTCTTCAAGGCCATTACTCATTCACTTCACCGCCTAAAATTTTTGCATATTCACCAAATGAACGAGTAGAGACTTCAATTCCAGTAAGAGTTGTAGAGGTGCTTTCAATTCCATTAGGAATTTCTACTAGCTTATGCTGAGATAAATAAGCGGCAACACCTCTAAAATCGTTGGCACTCCATAAGTTATTTTCAATGCAATGTTCAAGTGCCGCATCGCGTTCTGCCGGATACATTTTAATGCTTTTTTCCAACACCATAAACTGATCTCGAGCGTATCGCTTATACTTTTCAACGATTTTATCAATAAAGAGAATTGCTTTTTCTTCTGGTTCGAATAAGTCAATCATTGCTGTGCAATATTTTTGTACAGTTTTTTCTCGGTTACGACCATGATTACGATTTTTTACCAGCTTTCCTTTTTCTAAGGAAATGGTATGTCGCGCAATTTCATCACCAGTGAGCTTATGTAAAATGATTAATTCTTGATCCTTTTCATTTAGATAGACTTGATTGGAGCCAACCGTTTTATAGGTACCAAGCGGTACCGAGTAGCGGTTTCCTCTAAATCGAATCGTGTTGTCTTTATTTACGGTAGCTGTTATACTATTTTTGAAAGATATATCTTTGTGTTTGATTGAAGAGACTGGTTTCAAGTGTGCTTTTTCCAGAAGGAACACTGAATCTGGTCTCTTTTTTGTTGTTCCATGAACTTTGTGATTCCCTGTACGCTCCAACCATGATCGAGATTTTTCATTCCAACTCTCAAGGCCATCATATATTCGATTTTTTGCGAAATTTGATTTTACATAACCAACAACTTTTTCAATCTTCCCTTTACTTTCAGGATCCCCACCGCGACACAAGTAAACATTAAAGCCGAGGGCTTGTTGATAAGCCTGAAAGTCTTGAGTGAGTAAAAGATCACCGGCATTTTCGCTCACTGCGATTAAATTGTCTTGGTCATAGGCCATCTCTTGAGGCATTCCCCCAAAATGACGAAACGCATTTTCATGCGAGCGAATCGTGTCTTTAGTCGTAAAAGGCCGATCCAGCCACTCAAGATATTTATAACGGCTATGCGATAAAACGAAAGTGATAAAGTATAACTTGATTTCTTCTTCGTTTCTTGTTTTTTGCTTCGTTTCTCCCCAATCAACTTGTATTTGAGCACCCATTTCAACTTCAGGAATCGCTTCGTATTGTCGAATGTTTTTATGCTTGGGTATCGCATATTGATCTCTTAAATTCTTCACATAAGATCGAACTGTACTCGAGCTTACTTTGAAGTCAGGATATTCCTCCAACAACCAAACTTTGATTTGAGCTGCTGATAAATCGCTATGTTCCTTTAGCCACTCAAGAATCGTATCTGCATAAGGATCTAATTTTTTTGTCCGATTTTGTAAACTGTATGTCCATTCGGACATTTCTCCAAAGTCTTTTTCTAAATACTTTCTTACTGTATCTCGGTTTACTCCAACTTTTCTTTCAATTTGACTTTTGTTGAATCCCAATCGATGCAATCGATGGTCTTCATGATAAATACTCATCTTTTTTTCGTTCACCTTTCATCCTCCAACTCAATTGATACTTTAAAAGTATAACTGAATTGGCTATATTTCTGGAATAAAGTGCCGAAACTTATTTGGCATAATTGCCTATTCTAATTTAGCATTAACAATTTTCCTTGTGCTCTTCAATATTTCATCAAATAACTCAATGTTATGCGTAGAAATTGCGTACTTGAGCTCATTCATTAGCGTATATGTTACTAATAAATCCGGCGAAATATTCAATAGGAAATCAACAATGCGCTGTTCCGAAATTTCTTCACCAAATTGGCGAACATAATATGTATCAGTGAAATTTAAGTCTTCAGCATTTTTTAGCAACAACTTCCATTGTTTTTTAAGTTTTCTGTAGTCAGATGGTCGGCTATTTTTACGATATTCATAGCTTTAATACGAACAGAATTAATTGTCTCATTTAGTAACTTCACGATATGGAATCGATCAATTACAATCTTAGCATTAGGAAAACTAGTACGTATTACTTCAAGATAGGATGTATACAAATCGATAGAAACAGTTTTCACACTACTTCTAGCAGCCAAAGTAAAGGAAGCAAAGTAATCGATTAAAGAAGCTTGTTTCCAATCAACAATAATATCAATCAATCTTCTATTATGGGTGTCTACGAGGACAGCACTCACCGTTCCTTCTACATCATCTACAGACTTAAATTCAT
>NZ_KV786952.1:0-33478 GCF_001806975.1 Aerococcus sp. HMSC10H05 | reverse complement strand
TTTAGTCATCAGTCCTATATATTGTAGAGCCTATAAAACAATATTCTTAAGGGAATACTAAAGAAAACTTTACCTTTAAACCTAGCTATTTCACGTATAATTTAGGGTTAGAAGAGAAATGGAGGATATGTAATGGCAGATAATCAATACCAAGGTCTATCGGATGAAGAAGTACAGTCTAGGTTAGCTTGCGGGCAAGTAAATCAGACAAGTTATTCTACACAGAAGACAAATATTGAAATTATTAAAGCGCAAGTTTTTCTTTATTTAATGCCTTGAACTTTTTATTAGCTTTCTTACTGTTGCTGGTTGGGGCATATAGTAATATAGCATTCATAGCAATTATCATATTGAATATTATTATTGGGATTGTTCAAGAAATTAGAGCCCGTAATTTGGTCAGTAAACTGACGATTTTATCGAATAAGCCGGTAAAAGTTATCCGGAGCGGTCAAGAAACTACAGTGGCTTCTACAGATTTAGTCTTAGGAGATCTGATTATATTAGAGGGGGGTGACCAGGTACCTTCAGACGCACGGGTAGTAGCGGGTTCCGGTGAATTGAACGAATCTCTTTTAACTGGCGAATCAGATGCTATTTTAAAGCAAAAAGATGATGATTTACTATCTGGTTTTTACTTAACAAGTGGTCAATTGCTGGCTGAGATAGTGCATGTTGGGGATGATAATTATGCAGAACAATGAGTAGCTGAAACAAAGTCCCAACCCTATGCACGTTCAGAATTAACCGAAGCGATTAAAAAAATTGCGAAGTTTACCTCTTTTATTATTATGCCACTTGGAATTGTACTATTCCTACAAACCTTTCTTTTAAGAAGTGATGCAGTAGATGTGGCTGTGATTAATTCAGTTGCTGCTTTAATTGGTATGCTACCTAAGGGATTAGTCTTATTGATTTCTTTAGCCTTATCAACGGCTGTATTAAAACTAGGAAAACAGCATGTTCTTGTGCAAAATATGTATGCTGTTGAAGCTTTGGCTCATATGGATTCTTTGTGTTTAGATAAGACTGGTACAATCACCCAAGGGACAATGTCAGTTGAAGGGGTTTACCCACTTGCCAATGTATCTCAACAAGTATTAGAAGAAAAATTGGCTAACTATACCGCTGCGAGTATGGATAGTAACTTAACAATGAGTGCCTTGAAACAATATTTTGAAGATCAGTCAGCTACAGTGGGTGCAACGCAAGTGATGCCATTTTCATCCGAACGAAAGTGGGGAGCAATTACTTTTGAAACAGCAGAAACAATTTTCGTTGGTGCGCCAGAATACTTACTCAATGAAATGATTGATGAGATTAATATAGCACAAAATGAGGGGTTAAGGGTTTTGTTAGTAGGTGAGTCTTTAACTACACTTGGAGATGACCAGCCTGATATTATAGATATGGGTATTCAGCCGATTGGTTATATCACACTAAGTGATCCTATTAGACCTAACGCGAAAAGGACGATGGCCTTTTTCCAAAATGAGGGTGTGGCTATCAAAGTGATCTCAGGGGATAATCCGCAAACTGTTGCTAGAGTAGCGAAAAATGCTGGTCTTGAAGGGCGTACTCAAGCGATTGATATGAGCCAAATTCAAGACGAAAAATTAGTAAGACAAGCAGCACACCAATATAATGTATTTGGCCGAGTATCACCACAACAAAAGAAATTGCTGGTTTCGGAGTTACAGGAGGCGGACCATATTGTTGGGATGACAGGAGATGGGGTAAATGATATTTTAGCCTTATCACAAACGGATTTGTCTATTGCCATGGCAGAAGGAGACGGGGCTACACGTCAAATGGCTGATTTAATTCTTGTCAATTCAGATTTTGGTGATCTACCAGCGGTCATATCTGAAGGTCGTCGAGTGGTGAATAATATTACACGGTCATCGAGTGTTTTCTTTATCAAGACCTTATATTCACTAATCGTAACACTGATCTGTATTGCATTAAATTTCCCATTTCCATTTATTCCCTTACAAATTACAATGATTGATAAATTTATTGAAGGTTACCCTGCTTTCTTCATGTCATTTGAAGCAAGTAATGAACAAGTGAAGGAACGATTCTTACCAAAAGCATTGGCTGCTGCAACACCAAGTGCCTTGACCGTGTCTTTTGCTATACTTGTTTCTTTATTCTTGGTTAAAGTGGGTATACTAGATTTTGAAACAGCTCGTACCTTTGATTATATTTTATTAACAGGCGTGTCATTATTTGCGGTATGGAAATCTTGCTTTCCATTCAATAGATTACGACTGTTTCTAGCGTTAACGAGTACAATTGCTATGTCAGTGATTGCGGTAGCATTACCATATTTTTCTGATATTTTGACTATTCAACCGATGTCAATCAATGAAGTGATTATCAGCTTTATTTTATTGGTGGTTGCTTTTGGTTTTTGGAAAATATGCCATCGCTATGAATCTCATTTTAAAGACTTTTTTATACGACTGTATCTTTAGTAGCTTTTCATTGTGACATTTTAAAGTAAGACATGATATAAAAAGGCCCCCAGTAAAACGGTAGATTACCCGTTTACTGGGGGCTATTGATATTATTTTATTTCTTCAAGCTGTCTACTTTATCTGTTTTCTCCCAAGCAAAATCTTGGTCATCTCGACCAAAATGGCCGTATGCAGCAGTTTTACTGAAGATTGGTTGGCGTAGTGATAACATGTCAATAATACCGTTTGGTGTTAAATCGAAGTTATCGCGTACTAGGGCTACTAAATCAGTTTCTGATAATGCACTAGTATTGAATGTATCAATTGAAATAGATACAGGTTCTGCAACCCCAATTGCGTATGCTAATTGGATTTCAACCTTACGAGCTAGACCAGCAGCTACCAAGTTTTTCGCTATATAACGGGCAGCATATGAAGCAGAGCGGTCAACTTTAGTAGCGTCTTTACCTGAGAAGGCACCACCACCATGGTGAGCAGAGCCACCGTATGTATCAACGATAATTTTGCGACCAGTTAACCCTGAATCGGCTTCTGGACCACCGGATACAAACTTACCAGTTGGGTTGATGAAGTAACGGGTGTTCTCATCCAACCAATTGTCAGGCATCGTAGGTTTAATCACGTGTTTGATCACATCTTGTCGGATTTGATCTAATTCGATACCTTCAGTGTGTTGTGTAGAGATAACGATGGTATCGATACGTTGTGGTTGATGATTGTCATCATATTCGATGGTTACTTGTGTCTTACCATCTGGACCTAGATAGTTTAATTCGCCACTTTTACGGGCTTCAGCTAGTCGACGAGATAGGCGGTGGCTTAAGGCAATTGGCATTGGCATTAATTCTGGTGTTTCGTCCGTCGCGTAACCAAACATAATCCCTTGGTCACCGGCACCAATCAGCTTGTTGTCAGTTTCACCCTTTTCCCGAGTTTCAATAGCGTCATCTACACCTTGTGCGATATCAAGTGATTGTTCATCTAGTGAAACCAGTACGGCAATGGAATCAGCGTCAAATCCGAATTTGCCATCACGATAACCAATTTCACGAATGGTATCGCGCACAATTTTTTGGATATCCACATATGCGCTAGTTGTCACTTCGCCGAAAACAAGAACTAATCCTGTGTTTACAGCAGTTTCGCAAGCAACGCGTGCTTGTGGGTCTTGTGCAAGAATCGCGTCAAGAATCGCATCAGAAATTTGGTCAGCTACTTTATCTGGATGTCCTTCTGTGACTGATTCAGAAGTAAATAGTCGTTTATTCATATTGTTTCCCCCAAAATATAAATTTTATGGTTACAAGGAATTTTTGCCTAAGCAAACCCTATCGGGAAAAATTTATTGTAACGTCCCCCATTATACATGATATGAAGGGAATAGTAACGGGAAAATGGCGGTATTTTCTAATTAGTTATTCTTTTTTAACGAGCCTCGTTTTATTAATCGAACTGGAATAAGTTTCTTACGTTCCTTAGGACTTGAGCCATCAATTTCGTTTAATAAATACTTCACTGCAGTTTTGGCAATTTCTTCAGTATTTTGTTCGATAGTTGATAGTGAAGGGTTTGTATATTTACTGATTGATGAATTGTCGAAACCGATAATCTGTAAATCTTCGGGAACTTTAATATCCATGTTCTGAGCTACTTTAAGAATCAAAGCTGCCATTTCGTCATTTGCAGCAAAGATACCATCGGTACCCTTATTACGTTCTAATACCGTTTTGATTTGACTTCTTATAGTTATAGTGTCAGTTGAATGAAGTTCGAAGATTTGTTCATCCCCAAAAGTAATGGCCTCATTAATTAATTGATGACGGAATCCTTCAATACGCTCCATGGTGGAAGTAGTATTTGTATCTCTAACAATGATTAATGGTTTCTTAATACCTGTTTCAGCGAAAGCCTTGGCTGCTTCTATACCACCTTGGTAGTGATCGGAAGTGATGAGTGTAATAGATTTACTTGTATTTAGCTCGCGGTCGATACAAATAAAAGGGACTTCAATATCATGAACGGATTCTTGTTTACTCGAATAATTTAGCCCAGAAATAATGATTAAACCGTCAATCATTTTACTTGTTAACATATCTATATAATTATATTCTTTTTTTGGATTCCTTCCGGTACTTGCAATAATTGTTGAATAATCATGGTTAAAAAGTTCTATTTCTATTTCTTTAACCACATTACCAAAAAAACTATTTGTAATATCGGGTACAAGTATACCGACAGAATAGCTTTTATTAATGCGTAATGATTTTGCATTAAAGTTTGTTTGATATCCTGTATCTTTAATCGCTTGTTCGACTTTTAATCTTGTTTCTTCAGAAAATCGGCCATTATTATTGATTACACGAGAGACAGTAGCTGTCGATACTCCTGTTATATTGGCTATATCTTTTATGGAAACTTTTTTCATAAGATCTCCTCGCTGATATTTATTTAGTTTAATTATACGTATCTTTATTAGTCTAAGCCAATGGAATAAAATATTTCCATGAAAGCGTTGACATATCAAAAATAATATGAGACTATATGTACAAGTTAAGAGTAAACGATTACCCAAGAAAAGTTAAGTCTTTTTTTAGTAAATGAATATTCAAAACTTCAGTTTAAAAACGATTAAATTTTTTTTAAGCATTGAGTAAACGATTACCCAATAAAGAGATATATTTTTTTAAGCATTGAGTAAACGATTACTCAAATAGGAAGGGGAATACGTATGAGTGAATTATTAATCTGCCCGTCAATGATGTGCGCTGATTTTAATAACTTAGCATCAACGGTTAGAGAATTAGACGAGGCTGGAACGGATATTTTTCATATAGATATTATGGATGGGAGATTTGTACCTAATTTTGGAATGGGTTTACAAGATGTACAAGCGATTAGAGCTAGCACCAACAAACTTGTAGATGTGCATTTGATGATTGAAGACCCTGTGAACTATATTAAATTATTCACAGATTTAGGTGTAGATATTATTTATTTTCATCCAGAGGCTGATTTGCATCCTGCGAGAACAATTGACTTGATTCATAAAAATGGTGTTAAAGCGGGTATTGCAATAAATCCCGGTACATCTATAGAGACGATAAAAAGTTTACTTCCAATTACAGATTATGTGATGGTAATGACTGTTAACCCAGGATTTTCAGGGCAAAAATATTTGTCTTTTATAGATGAAAAAATTGAAGACTTATCAAAGCTCTCTAGCAAGTACGATTATCAAATCATGGTTGATGGAGCAATTTCTCCTGAGAGAATAAAGACTTTGAATGAAATTGGTGTAACCGGATTTGTATTAGGAACTTCAGCTTTGTTTGGTAAGTCAGAAGGATATCAAGAATTAATACAAAACTTTAAACAGACCGTATAGGAGGACAATATGAAAAAAATAGGAATTGCAAGCGACCATGTAGGTGTTGATTTAAAGAATTCAATTAAAGCGTATGTAGAAGATCTAGGTTTAGAAATTGTCGATTTTGGTCCACTGTCAAAAGATAGAACGGATTACCCTAAGTATGGAAAAGCTGTGGCTGATGCGATTGTAAATAAAAAAGTCGATGGTGGTATTTTAATTTGTGGAACTGGAGTAGGGATTTCTATTAGTGCAAATAAAGTCAAAGGTATTCGAGCAGTTGTTTGTAGTGAACCCTATTCAGCAAAATTATCTAGAGAACATAATAATACTAATATAGTAGCATTTGGCGCTAGAGTAGTTGGGGAAGACCTAGCAAAAATGATTGTCAAAGAGTGGTTAAATGCTGAATACGAAGGTGGGCGACATGGTAAACGCCTTGAAATGATTGAAGATATTGAAAGTGGAAAAGCCAACGCAGATCCAGATGGAAATTTTGTGTGTTAATAGCGAATATATGGAGGAAATAGATGAAACTAGCAACAAGAATAAATTCATATTTACCAAAGTTTGATAATGATTTGGAGAAAGTGTTTGTTGAATTTAATAGATTAGGATTAACACATGTTGATTTAAATTATCCTGAACATGTGGGTGATATTGAATTTCAACAAATGAATAAACTATTAAATGCAAATGATTTAAAAGCAAATGGTGTAGCCTTACGGTTTAGAAATGAGTTTATCAATGGTGAACTAGGAAACCATGATTTGCAAATTTCAAAAGAGGCTATTCAATTAAGTAAAGATGCAGCTGATTATTGTAGAGCAGTTGGTGGAGAAATTGTGACTATTTGGTTAGGTTATGATGGTTTTGATTATGGCTTCCAAATTAACTATAGAAAAGTATGGACGCAAATCGTTGAAGCATTTCAAGAAATTGCAGATTATGCACCAGATTTGAAGATTAGTATCGAGTATAAACCTTTCCAACCCAGAGCCTATGCTTTTATAGACAGTATGGGTATTGCAGGTATGATGCTAAACGAAATTAATCGTGAAAATGTAGGTATCACTCTAGACTACTGTCATATGTTAATGAAGCATGAAAATCCTGCTTTTGCTGCTGACATCTTTGCAAGTCGTCAATTGCTTTTTGGTGTTCATATTAATGATGGCTATGGTTTAAATGATGATGGTCTAATGATAGCCTCTTCATCGCCATTTAAAACATTGGAATTTCTATATTATATTAAGAAGCATGATTATCAAGGTATTTTCTATTTTGATACTTTCCCTGTAATTGAGGATGCAGTACAAGAAACAGAACAAAATATTAAGATGATTAAGCTATTGAATGACAAGATTGACAAAATCGGTATGGAAACAATCCAAAATATTATTGATAGAAATGACGCAATCGCAGCACATGAATTATTGATTTCGTTCTTAAATTAAAGATAAACCTATGGGAGGGTAAATCTATTATGGCAAAAAAAGACTATAAAAAAATGGCAACCGAAATATTAACAGCTGTGGGTGGGAAAGAAAATATCTCAGGAATGACGCATTGTGCAACTCGATTACGGTTAAATTTAAAAGATAAATCCATTGTGGATGATGCAGAAGTTCAAGCTGTTGAAGGTGTTGTTAACGTCGTCAATAAGGCTGGACAATTTCAAATTTTAATTGGGACAGAGGTCCCTAAACTGTATGATGAATTTGAACAGTTAGTTGGCGGAAAAATCGAAACTTCTAAATCTGATAATTCAGGAGAATCGGTAAGTGTGGTAAGTAAGGTGTTCTCTGCCATTGCTGGTATTTTTTCACCACTTTTACCAGCTCTTGCGGGTTCAGGGGTCTTACGTGGATTATTACTACTGCTAGTTCAAGTTGGCTGGGTATCAGAAACTAGTGGTACCTATACAATTCTGAATTCGACGTCTATGGCTGTATTCTACTTCTTGCCTGTATTGCTTGCTTTTACTTCAGGTCGTAGATTTGGTGCGAGCCCATATATTTCAGCGTTGATTGGGGCTTCCTTATTACATCCAGATTTTATCGGATTAATGGGAGATGTAGGGAATGGTGCAACTACTTCATTTTTTGGGATGCCAGTTGTACTGATGAATTACAATTCAACGGTAGTACCAATTATCCTAGCAATTTGGATTTTCTCTTACCTGTACAAATTCTTAGATGATTATATTATTGAAAGTTTAAAACTAGTAATTGTACCACTGATTTCATTAGCAATTATGGTACCGCTTACTGTTATTGTGATTGGACCTTTAGGTGTGTATGGTGGGGAACTCGTAGCGAACGTTGTGAACTATCTAATTGAAACAAGTAATATTCTAGCGGGTATTGCAGTCGGTGGTGGTTGGAGTGTCCTGGTTAGTTTGGGTATCCACTGGGCAGTTAACCCAATCATGATTAATAATGTATCTACGTATGGTTATGACTATATTGTGCCTTTTACGTTTGCATGTAACTTTGCCGTTATTGGTACAACTTTAGGTATTGCTTTAAAAGCTAGAAACAAAGAGATTCGAAACTTTTCTTTAACTGGTGCATTTACAATTGCACTTTCTGCTATTATTGAACCAACCCTGTTTGGTTTATTAGTGAAAAATAGAAAACTGTTCTTAGCACAAATCATTGGAGGTGCCGTCGGAGGAGCGTATCTAGGATTAATGAAAGTTACAACGAATGCCTTTGTATTTGGGAGTGTGACAACATTGCCTGCATTTGTTGGGGATACTTCAGGAAACTTTCTTCATGCGATTATTGGATTAGGTATTTCACTTATTGTATCTTTAGTTATTGCTTATTTTGTGACTAGTAAAGAGGAAAAATTAGCATAATTGAAAAACTGTTATAGGTTTTACCTCTGGAAGTGAGCTTTTAAAACTTACTTCTAGAGGTATTTTTTGTGTATTCTTATACATTAGTCTTAACATAGAGCATATTGCTATTTCATGTTATAATGTTCGAGATGATTAAATGTAGCAAGTTTAAGGAGGCAGCGATGAGTTACCAAGCATTATACCGCGTTTGGCGGCCGCAGACATTTGGAGATATTGTTGGCCAAGAGGCTGTTGCGCGTACGCTGCAAAATGCCATTCGAACTGGCAAAACGAGTCACGCTTACTTGTTTACGGGTCCAAGGGGGACTGGTAAGACGAGTGCGGCTAAAATTCTATCGAAAGCGATCAACTGTCTAAACCAGGTGGATGGGGAACCATGTAATGAATGTGAGATTTGCCGGGCAATTACGGATGGCACTTTGCCGGATGTGATTGAAATCGATGCGGCGTCTAATAACGGGGTTGAGGAGATTCGTGATATCCGTGATAAGGTCCGCTATGCGCCAACGGAAGCGCAATATAAGGTCTATATTATTGATGAGGTCCACATGCTTTCAACGGGGGCTTTCAATGCCTTGTTAAAAACCTTAGAGGAACCACCAGCTAATGTCATTTTTATTTTAGCAACTACTGAGCCACATAAGATACCTGCAACGATTATTTCAAGAACCCAACGTTTTGATTTTAAACGTATTTCACGTCAGATGATTGAAGACCGGATGGCATTTATTTTAGACCAGGATGGGATTGAATATGAGAACGGTGCCCTTACTATAATTGCCCGGGCAGCAAACGGTGGGATGCGAGATGCCTTATCCTTGTTAGACCAAGTAATTTCTTTTTCTGACGGCACCTTATCACTTGAAACCAGTCGATTGGTTACTGGTGCTTTGTCAGAAGAACAGTTGGTTCAATACACAGATGCATTAGCTAAGGGACAAGTAACGGTCGCATTGGATCATTTACATGCTTTATTGGCTGGTGGTCAAGATGCAGCTCGCTTTGTAGAAGAACAGCTGGTATTCGTTCGTGATTTAATGATTGCGAAAGAAACTAAGGCAGATACATCAGTGCTTGAAGACTTGACGCAACGTTATGATGAAGCTTTCTATAGACTGGCTAAAACGATTGATGTTAGTGTCTTGTATAAGATGATGAAAGTCTTTCGAGAAACGCAAGCAGAGATTCGTTTTTCATTGCAGCCAACGATTTATTTAGAGGTGGCAACAGTACAAGTAGCAAGTCAGATTGGTGGGCAAACGAATGCAAGCCAAGGGCATATGCACCAAGCTCCTGTAGGTCAAGAAGGAGACCATGTCTTACCAACGCAAGTGAGTCAAGCCATAGCTGAACT
Organism: Aerococcus sp. HMSC10H05; assembly: GCF_001806975.1. Taxonomy (NCBI): domain Bacteria; kingdom Bacillati; phylum Bacillota; class Bacilli; order Lactobacillales; family Aerococcaceae; genus Aerococcus; species Aerococcus sp. HMSC10H05. Next base: position 23,405 of record NZ_KV786952.1, on the reverse strand, counting down.
GCAAGAGCAAGTGGCGAATTTAACTGCACAGGTAGAAAATGGCGGTACGCAACCAACAAAACCTGCGCCAAGTAAACCAGCTAAACGCTCAAGCAATGCTACAGCCTTTACACCAAACCTTACGAAGGTCTTTCAAGTGTTGAATCAAGCAACTAAGAAAGATTTAAATGATATTGCGAGTTTATGGGAAGGGCTAATTGAGAGCTTACCAAGTATGCAAGCAGCTTTATTAAAGGCAACCTTCCCAGCAGCAGCGTCACCGAATGCTTTTGTCGTCCGCTTTGATTATGAAATTCTATGTAAAAAAGTGGATGAGGATATAGAGACACGTCAAGAAATTGAACGGATTTTATCCAATCAATTAGGGCATCCAACTAAGATGTACTATTTAACGAGCGACCAATGGCAATCTGCAAGACAAAGTTATGTACAAGCTATGAAAAATGGCAATTTAGATGATCTAGTGGGTAGTGATGCGATCGCTACAAAAGGGTCAGCAACGGATGCGGAAGCCTTTACCCAAGAGGATGAAGCGTTGGATGATGGTCTAGATGAGAATGGTTTAAATGAAGAAGAGATTCGTTCACGTCAAGAACAGATAGACCATGCAACTTCACTATTTGGTAAAGATAATGTTACAATAATAGATGATTAAGTCATATCAAATATGATGAAAAGTAAACAATTATAGTAAGCAATAAGGAAAAGATAAAGGAGATAATAAAATGGCAGGCGGAATGGCAAATATGCAACAAATGATGCGTAAAATGCAAAAGATGCAACAAGAGATGGAATCAGAACAAAAGAATATTGAATCAAAGGAATTTCAAGGTACTGAACCATCAGGTATGGTAAATGTTACTGTAACAGGTGACCGTCGTGTAAAAGCGATCAATATCAAACCGGATGCAGTAGATCCTGAGGACGTTGATATGTTACAAGATTTATTGATTGCAGCAGTCAATAACGGACTTGAAAAAGTAGATACTGAAACTGCAAATGTTATGGGTAAATACACAAAAGGTATCCCAGGACTATAATCAACGTAAAGTTTATAGTTGCGCATGAACAACGGTTTTTACCATGGGTAGTAGGACTATCCATGGTATTTTTGAGAAAATATCGTATGACCCATAAGGATAGTGAGTCTATATGCACCACTACCTAGTATTGGTGTCCTATATTGTTAGCGTATGACCTTTTTCAATAAAAGGTTTAAAATGTAAGGAAAGTTAGATGCAGGGGTGTAGAGAATGCAATATCCAGAACCAATTGCCAAGTTAATCGATTCTTTTAGTAAATTGCCAGGGATTGGCCAAAAGACAGCATCAAGATTGGCTTTTTTTGTCTTGGACATGCCTGAGGCGGATGTACTGCAATTTGCTTCGTCTTTAGTAGATGCTAAACGTGAGCTACGATACTGTTCAATTTGCGGTAATATTACCCAATCTGACCCATGCGAGATTTGTACAGACGAACATCGTGACCGTTCACGCATTTTAGTAGTAGAGCAAGTACGTGATGTGGTATCTATGGAAAGGATGCGGGAATACCATGGTTTGTATCATGTTTTACATGGTGTTCTATCACCTATGGAAGGAACTGGCCCAGAGGATTTGAACATCCAATCTCTACTGACTCGCTTGCAAGATGACCAGGTTAAGGAAGTGATTGTTGCCACTAATGCAACCGCCGAAGGGGAAGCAACCGCTACCTATCTTTCTAGATTAATTAAACCTGCTGGTATTCAGGTCTCACGGATTGCTTACGGTTTATCCGTGGGGAGTGATATTGAATATGCGGACGAGATGACCTTATTACGTGCCCTTGAAGGCCGGCGTGACATCGATTAATGAACGAACAACAGATTTGAAGGAGACCTCATGGATACACAAACATTTGCTGGTAAATTTATCACAGTTGAAGGGCCAGATGGCGCTGGTAAAACAACCTTAATTCAAGGACTAACAAAAAAACTTGAGGCAAAGTTGGCTGTGCCGTTAAAGCTGACACGCGAGCCAGGTGGCGACCCGATTGCTGAACAAATTAGAGGTGTCATTTTGCATCCGGAAAATGTAGCTTTAGATGCCCGGGCTGAGGCACTATTATATGCAGCGAGTCGTCGTCAACATTTGATGCATACGGTAATTCCGGCGCTAGAAGCTGGACAAATGGTTTTATGTGACCGTTTTGTAGATTCTTCGATTGCCTATCAAGGTTATGGTCGTGAAATTGGTGAAGAGGGTATTATAGCCATTAATCAATTCGCAACTGATGGTCGCCAACCAGATCTTACCTTATATTTAGATATTACCGCTGAAGAAGGGATTCGACGCATTCAAGCTAACCGTAGTCAATCGGAACAAAACCGTTTGGATGTAGAAGCCATTGATTTCCACCAACGTGTGCATAAAGGGTATGTTGTCTTGAAAGATCGTTTCCCAGACCGTATTCAGGTAATTGACGCTCGCCAAGATCCAGAAAGTATGCAAATACAAGCGTTGGCAATTTTAGAAAAGCATTTTCCACAATTATTCCTTTAGATACTGATAAAACAATTGGAAGGAGTCCATCTATGGCACATGAACATTTTGATATCGCTAGAAAACAAGCTGATTTAACCGCTATGATGGACAGGGTACTCATCAATAACCGCCTTGGTCATGCCTATATTTTTGAAGGGATGGTCGGCGCTGGTCAAGAAGATATGGCACTTTATTTAGCAGCTTATTTAAATTGTTTAAATCCTGAGGACCAAGGGACGCCTTGTGGTACGTGTAACCATTGTCGCAGGATTCTGTCTGCTGATTATCCTGATGTTTTCCATATTGAGCCAGACGGCAATACCATAAAAATTGATCAGACCAGAGATTTGAAAGAGCGGTTGTCTATGTCTTCACTTGAAGGAGACAACCAAATTTTTATCATTCATGAAGCAGAGAAAATGACTGTAAATGCAGCTAATTCACTATTAAAATTCATTGAAGAACCGCATGAAAATGTTTTTATCTTCCTTTTAACCAACAATAGAGATGCTATCTTATCAACCATTGTTTCTCGTTGCCAGATGATTCATTTTCCCCAACTGAATCAGGTAAGTTTAAAAGCTTTATTTGAAGAAGCAGGGATTAAACCAAGTATGGCGACCACTTTGACTGCCTTGACCAATGATATCGACGAGGCAGTTGCCTTGGCTTGGGATGAAGATTTCCAACAACGTTTGACCTGGTCTATGCAATGGGTTGATTTAATCGTGAAAAAAGACCCTCGAGGTCTAACCATGGTAGCATCAGACTGGATGAAGGGTCCCAAGGGTAGAGCAGATATCATTCAAGCCCTTAATCTTGTAGCTTTTCATTTTCATGATTTACTCTATCTATTGCTACATGCGGATCAAGGACAAAGCAATCAAGACCAGATGGTGTTTCCTAATAATTTTGAGGCCTATCAAGGAATACTGGCTAAGATTACGGTCGAAGAAGCAACAAAAGCCCTACATTTAGTAGGGCAAGCACAACGGATGATTCAATCAAATGTGAGTGTACAATCCGCTATGGAATATATGGTGCTAGCCTATTGGAAACAATAGGCTTAAATCTTTATAAGACACCGATAATACCAAAGATAGAGATAGTTGTTAGTAAAGATAAGATCTTTTGTTTCATGATTTCGTCTCCTTTTTGTTAAAATATAGCAGAATTATACGAGAAATTTTATTTATTGTCATATATTACAAAGGAGCAACAGCGTGAACATTGGTTCAATATATAGAGATTTAAGAACGGAGCGGGGTTTAACCTTAAAGGATGCGACCACGGGAGAGATTTCTTATTCCCAACTCTCAAAGTTTGAGCGTGGTGAATCTAGTATTACAATTCATCATTTGGTGAACTTAGTTCATAACTTAGGCATATCCTTTTCAGAATTTATTGCTGCTATTGAAAAATTCGATAGCCCATATAAATTATATATTGAAGAAATTGATAGTGCCTATAAACAAGGTGATATTAATGCTTTGAAAATGATTATTCAAACCCATGAAAAGTTGTACCTTGAAACCAACCAGGTGTTATTTAGGTATAATGCTATTATGACGAAACTTTTACTCAACGATTTAACTGAGGTTGAGATTGCTGAAGCAGATAAAGAGGCTATTAGTGACTACATTTTGAATTGTTCAATCTGGACAACTTATGAAGTGATTTTATTAGGGAATTCCCTTAGAGGACTCACAATGTCTTTGCAGGACTTATTAGTCTATGAAATGGTCAAAAAACTGCCTACGCTACAAGAGACTGATGTTATCAAAAATCACTTGCTCAGCATTCTAATTAATGTGTGTTTTGACCGTTTACGGTCGGGGCGGACTGAAGAAGTGAAAGATATCGTAGCTAAAGTCCAACCTGAACTTAGCACAAATGCTTATTATTTCAAAAATAGACTCTTATTTTTAGATGGGCTTATTCAAATGATTGAAGGTCAGTCGGATGAAGGGTTAAGCAAGTGTCATAAGGCCATTCAAGTCTTTGAATTATTTGATCCACCATTCGCTAAAATGCATCGAGATGAATTAGCTTGTTATCAAACGATCTTTACTATTTCAGTATCACAAGATAGTCAGAATGGTGAAAGATCAAATTCGCATATAGTATCATCAAAAGAGCCGAGACGATAAAGTCACGGCCTTTTGATTGAATAAGTATGCTAACTTCTATAGGACTAATCGTTTTTTCAAGACTAAAGCAAGGTAAATGGCTACTATATTTTTAATGATATCAGTCGGTAGGAAGATAATCATACCTGACATAAGTGTTTGCATCCAAGTGATTGGTGAATCTAGTAAGAAGTTTAGTGCCAAGTACATATATGTTAAACCGCATAAAAATATGATGACATTCATCACAATTGCACGAATAGTTAATGCTTTCCAACCTTTTTCAAGTGCTGGATTTTGACTAGCAAAAAACATAGCCGCAATAAAACCGATGATAAAACCAAAAGAAGGGCTGTAAATAAAGGCACCTTTAAACATAAATAAAAGAATAGCGTTTAAAAGCATAGCCACTGCTGCATATTTTCTCGGTAGTAATAAACCTGTTAAAATAACGGCTAAGGTTTGTAGCGTGAAAGGAATTGCACCGAACGGTACAACAACATAGGAAGCGATGAATGTAATAACACTCATAAGTGCTGAAAGTACCCAATAGTAAGTAGATGATTTTGTCATATTGTTCTCCTTTTAATTGAGTCAACTATATTTTATTTATGGTTGACCATTTATTTTTTATATGGATGTGTGCTAAATGATCACACATCCAAAAGTTGTTGCTATAGTTAAGTTTAAGTGCGTTATTGGTCAGCGAATTGCTGACTAGAGAAAGATACTTCACCAGATACAAGGATTCGCACTTTACCTTCTGGTGTTTCGATTGAAAGATGACCAAGATCTGTTACATCAAGGATTTTACCACGGTAGTTTTTGTGATTTTCTGTATAGTTCACCCACTGGTTTTTACCTAATAAGTGACTACGGTAATAGTCAAGGAAAGCCAGGCTAGATAAGTCATCATAGTAAGATTTAAACTTAATGACAAAGTTTGTAATTAAATCGTTCGTATTAAATGTTCCTGGTAATTGTGGTCCAAATAAGGTACCTGCAACAGTTTGATTTTCTGCATTTTCTTTGGCAAAGTCACCCGCAAGGTTAGACCCAATCCCTAGTACCAGATGAGAAATGGTCTGGCTTTCCATATCAAAAGTTGCTTCGGTTAGGATACCGACAACCTTTTTCCCTTGATAAAATAGGTCATTCACCCACTTAATCATAACATCATCAGATAAATAGCTTGATAATGTTTCTGCATAGGCTGAAGCAGAAGCAATCGTCATTGAAGCGACCAGTTCATTATTGGCACCACTTGGTGGCGTCATCACTAATGAGAAGTAAAGTCCTTGGCTAAGCGATGAATAAAAAGATCGACCGCGACGGCCACGTCCAGCTGTTTGCTCGCTCGAAATAAATAGAGCGGGTTGGTTAGGATGATCTGCTGCATGTTTACGGCCAAGGTCATTGGTTGACGTGGTAGATTCTTGGTAGTATACCTTTAATTCAGGCCAAACTTTTTGTAAGCCATGGCGAATTTGGTTAGGATCAATGGCATGATTTAGGTTTTCTAAGGCATAGCCATCTTTAGGGTGACGGATAATTCCATATCCTTCAGTTTCTAGTTGCTTTACAGCTTTCCAAATAGCGTTGCGGCTGACTTGGAAGTGGTCGGCTAATTCTGGTCCAGTATGAAAATGTCCAGGATGATCTAATAGGTAAGCCAGTAACTTTGCTTTAACTGTCATGACATATGTCCTTTCTTTTGATATAAGCATTAGATTAGCAAGTTAAACTTTCATTGTCAACTGTTATTTTTATAAGGGTGACGATATGTGCTTAAATATACACGAACCCCCCTTTATTGATATGCATTCGCTCTAGTAGATTGAAAGTTTAATACCTTTAAGGGGGACATAATACTTCTTCTATTCGTCTTCAAATGCTTCAAACTCATCAAAGTCATCAAAGTCATCAAAATTAGCATTATCAAGCATATAAGCAACTGGGTCGGCTTGGTATGTTTGAATATCTTCAATAATAGGCGCTTCGATTTTTCGATTGAGCCCAATTTGCATCCCCTGGTCTTGGTAGCCTTGTTTTACATACATATCATAAGGGGTATCGTCAGCATCAGCAGCAAGAATAACCATTTTACCTTCAGCTAGGGCTTTATTACATACCCATTGTTGGATGAGTGAACCGATTCCTTGACGCTGGTAATCATCTAAAACTTGAAAATTATCAATTTCATAGGCATGTGCTAAGCGGATAATATCTGTAATAGCGACTAATTTGTCATCGATGTAAACAGCTAGCGCAGTGGTATTATTTTCCGCTAAAAACCATGGGTAATAATTTAACTTTTGTGCTGCAAATTGGCCTGAGTCATCAATCGCTTTATCAAAAACTTGGTTGAAATTAAAGTAGTCTTGCTCAATAGAAGCATCTACTTCTTTTAAGACGAGACGGTCGCCGTAGGTATCTTTGGCTTTGGTTGTCCCTTTGAAGTCAGCTGGATCTAGCACCATCAACTTGGTTAGTGAAATTTCGTAGCCCACTTCACCGATTGAAGCGAATAAATCTGGGGCTAGTGGTTGATTCATAGGTAGTACAAAGCTGTAGTAAGCAAGGTTTAAGTCATATGCATAATCTAGGAAATTGTCTTCTAGAATATCTAATTCTTCAGCTGTAGGGACAAAATCGAGGACGATTTTATTGTTACTATACATGCTAGGGACCTTGCGATTACCAATGAAATAGTACAATTCGGTTTCATCGTAGGTATCAGCGAGGGTAAACATATTATCAAAGGTAAAATCTTGCATGAGTGAAACTCCGTTCGTTGGAAATTTTTTGTCGATTCATTGTCTTTATTTTAGCATAGCTGAGTTTAATCGTTTAGGTAAATAAATTATACTGTTCAGGTTTAACTTGCTAGTACTTCAGCGAAATATTCTTTTTTAAGATGGCCTTAGGGTAATTAATCATCAAAAACCGAACAGGTGTGCTATAATTGACGCTAGTTGAAAATAAAGTTTTCATTTAGGTTAGCCACATCATATGGTATCATGGAGAGTGGAAAAGCGTAGATATTGCGTTTTAATGGAAATGATTGGATGCTTAAATAAGCTTTGGCTAAATAGGTATAGGATGACTAGTAGAAAGTAGGTGCGGGAACGTGGATGAACATCATGTAGCAGAAGAAATTACTGCATTGAAAAGTGAATTGCAGGGGATGATTGAAAAAATTGATGCTATCAATGAAGAATGGGACAAATTATTGATTTCCTCCCACAACTTGAAAATGGAAAATTTTTATTTACGTGAACGGGTACAAGAGTTAACGGAATTAAACGATAGTTTATTGCAAAATACTGCGAAAACAGATGAACCTGCTGGCGAGGATACACCACAGGTGATGTCAAAAGCCCGTCAAAATCTTATGAATATCTACGAAGATGGCTTCCATATTTGTAATATTTCCTACGGTCAACGCCGAGGAAATGACGAACAGTGCATGTTCTGTTTAGATATTCTGTATGGTGAGCGTGCTGGTGAGGGGAATCAAGGCTAATGGAGACATCCTTATTACGAGCAGGCGAACGGTTAGATGCCTTAATTCCACAAAATCTTGAAATTATTCAAAGTGACCTGACCTTCTCCTTTTCAGTAGACGCCATTTTATTGGCGCATTTCGCCCAAGTGTCTTCGAGTCGTGTGAAGCAGGTCATTGACTTTTGTTCGGGTAATGGGGTCATTCCTTTATTGTTATCAGCCAAAACCAACGATAAAACGCAGATTCATGGCATCGAAATCCAACCCCAAGTAGCGGATATGGCGAAACGGTCTATGGTCCACAATGACCTATCTGATAAAATTAGGATTCACCAGATGGATTTAAAAACTGTCCGCGACGTTTTTAAAAAGGATTCTGTGGATGTAGTGACTTGTAATCCACCATATTTTAAAAAATATGAAGACTCTAAGGTCAATTTACTAGATGCGAAAACCTTAGCGCGTCATGAAGTGGCCATGACAGCAGAAGATATTTTCAAGCAAGCACAATTCGTCTTACGCAATCGAGGCAAGCTATATATCGTCCATCGTCCGGAGCGGTTGAGTGAATTGATCGTACTTGGTAGCCAGTATCATTTAACATTGAAGCGGCTGCAGTTTATCTATCCTAAACCAGGTAAAGAAGCCAAAACAATTTTATTAGAATTCATGAAAGATGGTCATGATAAAGGACTTCGGGTCTTGCCACCTTTCTATACCCAAACCGTTTCTGATGAATATACACCGGAGATGAGACAGTTAATTTATGGCGAATAAGTCAGAAAAATGGCACTATTTCTACGTGCTAGCTTGCAGTGATAATACGCTTTACACAGGCTATACGACGGATCCAGATCGTCGAGAAAAGGTGCACAATCAAGGAAAGGGTGCCAAGTATACTCAAGCGAAGGGACGCAGGCCAGTACATATGGTCTATAGCAAGCCGTTTACATCAAAGTCGCGGGCGATGTCAGCAGAGTATTGGTTTAAACAGCTAACCCGCAGTCAAAAGAAAGCCTTCCTTAAAGAAAAGGGCGTCAACCAAGTTTGGCCACCAAACATGTGGACGGACCGGGTGGCTGATAGCTTAGAGGGCAGTTTACCCTTTTTACCAGAAGAAGTAGTGACGGATAAGAATGAGGAGTGAGGGCATGGTTCAGGTACAACATTCATTTACAAAACAGGAGAATGAAGGGTTTGGGACCTTGTATTTGGTGCCGACGCCGATTGGTAATTTGGAGGATATGACTTTTCGTGCAGTCAATACCTTGAAATCGGTGGATATGATTTTGGCGGAGGATACGCGAAATACGCAAAAGTTGCTCAACCATTTTGAGGTGACGACGGGGCAGATGTCCTACCACCAACACAATAGTCAGACGCGGATTCCACAAATTTTAGATTTGCTCAAAAAAGGGCAGCATTTAGCTCAGGTATCGGATGCTGGTATGCCTGCTATTTCAGATCCAGGTTTTGAATTAGCGCAAGCTGCAATCGCTGAAGGCATTCGTGTGGTGCCACTACCTGGAGCTAATGCAGCCTTGACTGGACTTATTGCGTCCGGGCTAGATACCGACCAGTTCGCATTTATTGGTTTTTTACCTCGTAAGAAATCTGAGAAAAAGGCCTTCTTAGATGACTTGGTGAATTTTCCGTATACGATGATGTTTTATGAATCACCCTACCGGTTAGTGCAAACCCTTGAGGATTTAAGAGACGCCTTTGGTCCTGACCGGCGCGCGGTTGTGGTACGGGAATTGACCAAGAAGTTTGAAGAATTTAATCGTGGCACCCTTGATGAGCTGGCGATACATTTCGCTCAAAATGGACCAATTAAAGGGGAAATTTGCTTCTACATCGCCGGTAACGATGCGCCAATAACTGAAGCGACCATGTTACAGAATGCTTTAGAAGAGATGTCCTTAAAAGAACAAGTAGACTGGTGGATGGGTCAAAAAGACTTGTCGACAAAGGATGCGATTAAACAAGTTGCTAAACAAACGGGTATCAATAAGCGGGAAGTATATGCAGCTTACCACGAAATATAGGAGGCTTTATGATTCCATATCTCATAGCGCTAACATGTTTTCTTGTTGGCATAGTTATTCTCGTTATTGCACCGCGTAATTTGGTGGATAACTTTCTATTTTTAGCGGGTTTTATTATGCTATTTTTAGCGATTTTAAACGACCCGACTTTTAATAACCATCCGCTGTTTCAACATGCCTTTTATTGGTTAGACCGCTATGTGCGGTTACTCGCACCCCTATTTACCATGATTTTTGGGATTGGAATGGTTTCCTATGCCTTAAAAGTTTACCGAGTTGAAAAGTCTAAGTTGCAGTTGACAATTGGTTTACTATTAGCTGTCTTATTGGTTGGTGGCACAGTCTTTCAATATATGGCAAGCTTCTTTTATGCCCCTTTTTCTCATCAAGAAGTGATGACAGTTTTTCAATTTGCAATGGCCTATTTCGTACTAGCTTTTGTCAATTATTTGGTGGTCACCTTGCGTCTGACCTTACTTGAGGATGAGGGCCAACAGGATTTTGTGATTATTCTAGGCGAACAACTATCTAGGGAAGGAAAGCCTTCTAGTGTTTTAGAAAGTCGTTTGGATATGGCGATAGATTATATTGAAAGGCAACGGTTCCAATATCAGACCGTCCCCCGCATTATTGTGAGTGGAACGTCAACTGGGGCGGAGTCTCATGTGAGTGAAGCACGGATTATGGCTGATTACTTGGTGGACCATGGAGTGCCACCTGAAACGATCATACTTGAAGACCAAGCACGTAATACGCATGAGAATTTCATCTATGCTAAAGGTATTATACAAGCCAATACGAAACAGTTGAAAACGACCAAGGCGGTTTTTGTTACCTCTTCATATCATTTATACCGTAGTCAACTTTATGCCAATATGGAAGGCTTATATCAAATGTCTGGTGTAGGTGCTCAGGCTATGATGATGGAGCGATTATTAAATTGGGTGCGTGAATTTGTAGCTATTATTTTCATGCACCGAAAATTACATCTAGCGGTATCTTGCTTGATGATCGCTTTAGGTATCATTAATTTCGTACATTTTTAATACAATATTATAATATTTAGCCTAAAATTGTACTTTTTTTGTATGATTTTAGGCTATTTTTTTACAAGAAAAGACCATTATGGTTTAATAACAGAGTGTGTATTAAGTATATGTTATATTAGGGAGGAAATGAAATGATTAAAGAATTCCGCGATTTTATCGCTAAAGGTAACGTTTTAGACATGGCTATCGGGGTTGTAATGGCGACTGCCTTTACTGCTATCGTGAACTCATTAGTAAGTGATATTATTATGCCATTTGTTGGATTGTTTTTGGGGTCAACAGACTTTACTTCTATCACAGTTCAATTAGGTTCAGCTGTATTAACAATAGGTAACTTCATCCAAGCAGTGATCACTTTCTTAATCATCGCATTGGTATTGTTCTTTGTGATGAAAGCAGTAGCAACATTGAAGAGCCAATTCGAACATGAAGAAGACAGCGTTGAAGAAGACGACGAAGTAGCACTTGTTGATAGCCAAGAATTACTATTAACAGAAATCCGTGACTTACTAAAAGAACAAAACAAAAAATAAAGGATGTGACAAATGTCGCTAAGACTCGTAACAGTGGAAGGATTAGACGGAGTGATTAAAAATCGCGTAGTCTAATCCTGAAGTGGCACGAGTCTGACATTTGGAGCTCGACTATAAAGGATGAGAGTGAGACCGTTAAGCTCAACAACACTGGAAGAATAGTGCCGTAGCACACAAAGTGTGAAACAAACTATTCTGAAGTGGACTTGAGCTGGTCGAACGAACTCGACTATAAAGGATGAGTGTGAGCGTCAACGCTCTGGTTACTATCCTAATGACAACTTTGAAAGCGTAGACGTTTGTCTGCGTCTTTTTTAGTGGCTAGGATTCCTTTTTAACAAGTTATACACAATATTAGAAATGAAGAAATCCCCTCTGATTTTTGTCAGAGGGGATTTTATTTATTTTATGTGGATATATTTTTCTACTGCATAGTCAGTGGGATCTAGCTGAGGTGTTTCCTGATTGATCATCCGGACAATTTCTCTAGCAATCAAAGGGCCGGTGGTTAAACCGGATGAACCCAAGCCGGATGCCAGATAAACATTTGGCCGGTCAGGCAATGAACCATAGAAGGGTGCATAGTCAGAGCTATAGGCACGGCTACCTACTTTATAGTCTGTAACTGGATAAGTTGCCAGTTCTGGGATCAGTTGATAAATTGTGGAAAAGATATCCTCTAATTGACTGGGATCTGTGGATAAGTCAAAATCTTTATCATCTTCATGGCTGGCGCCTACAAATATTTTGCCATCTAAATGGGGGATAAAATCGCCTTCACCTTCAGGCATAATTAATGGCAATTGTTGGGTATCCCAGTCAGTTTCAATCACCGCCAATTGTCCCTTTTGTGGGCGGATATCGACTTGATATCCTAAGGGTTCAAGCACCTGACCTAACCAAGCACCAGTTGCTAAAACCACGGTATCATAGACTTCTTGGTCATTTTTCACCATAACTTTACCATCGTATAAGAAAGTTAAATCAGCCCGACAATTCACGACTTTTAGATTTTCCCCATTCGCTGCGGCAATTAAATCCTGACATAAATCATGACCATCTACTACCGCACCGCCATCCGTTTCAATGAGGTCATGTTGATAATGGAAATAAGGAAATTTATCCTGTTGATAACTTGGGGATAACTTGTTAATTTCTTGGATTAACGGTGCGCCTTCTTGGCGTTTTTCGGCAATGGTCATTAAATCATCAATTAATTTCGCCTTCTTCTTTAACAGCCAAGTTGTTTTTTGTTGATAAGCCTGACTGTTGATACCTGCGTCCGCTAAATCCTTTAATAGATCCAGATAAAAGTGCGCACCGCCATTAGCGAGACGATACCAGGGTTTGTTACGACGCTTAGAGAACCACGGACAGATAATTCCGGCAGCAGCCTTGGTTGCTTGTCCCGTTCCATCATCATATAAAGTGACCTCATGGTCTTTTGTTAAATAAAAGGCAGCGGTAGATCCAACGATCCCGCCACCTATTACTGCTATCTTCACTTAGCGAACTCCTTTACTATTTGTCGTCATTATTTGCGGCGTTGATTATTTTTTTGATTTTCCTTATGTTTTTTATCGTCTTTATCAGAGACTACATCGCGTTCTTGACGCTCTTGCATCTCCCGGTATGTCTTTCGGTTGATGATTGGTCGTTTTAACATGATGGTGTTCCACAAATTATTCAAGCGCATAGGTTCATCAGAAACCCCTGTTTTTTCTTCACTCTCGGGTGTTTGGTCTAATTCCCGAACAGGCGTTAAATCCTTATCATCATTTCCAGGTTGACCGGTTAGATAAGTGCCCAGTGTTGGGGAGTAAGTATCATCTTCACTTAAGGTTGTCTGTGCAGCGCGGTTTGAAATCCATGAATCTACCTTATCACCAACATTAAAATGGGCTACCAAGAAGTAGTGGGCAACCGCAATAACAGCCACTAACCAAACCAACCAAACAGGGAAGTTTACTTGTGCTACTTGGTAAGTGTGGATGATATAAGGTAAGGTGAAGACTAGTATACTAGCAAATATACCCGCCAATAAATATAGTATATTAAAATCTTGGTACCATTTACGGCCAAAAGACGTATGACGTTTGAAAGTTACCCAGAAGAAAAGTGCTGTAAAAATAACGAAAACTTGTAAGGGCAAACCCAGAATAGACACCGCTACAGGCATCTGAATAGCTGAGGAAAAGTCTCCCCACCAAACAAAGCCAGCGATAAACATATAAGTCGCATAAATGGTTAAGGTTAATATAATAAAAGATAAAACTGCTGGAACATACTTAGACAAGCTAAAATCATAACGCTCAACGTTTAAACGACGTAGGGTTAACTTACAATAATCTTCCCCTGACATGCCTAACACTTCTTCGGCTGAAATTTGTCTTAATTCCGCTACCTGTAATCGGTCTACTAATTTTGATAATTCTTGATAAATTGCGAGTTGCGCCGGAGCACTCGTTAAAAAATACCCTTCACAATCCTGGAAGAAGGATCGCATATCCGACGATAGCGCATTGGCTTTTTTATGTGTTTCCGCCCGCAGAGTTTGCATTTGGTCCACATCCGCATCCGTATTATATCTTCGTTGTGCCATCGTATACACTCCTCATTATTACACTTGATATATTGATTTAGAAAAAGGGCTGAAGCATTTTTGTCAGCACATCCCTTATAATGCACTTCCTTTTCATTATATACTACCAAAAGTCAGACCCATAGCGGTAGCTTTTAAATCTTTTGTAATTTTTAAAGCTTAAGAATTGCCCTTTTACCAATAGGTTGAGAAAAAGCATCATGGTTTAACGGAATGAGTGCTACAATATAGGAAATATATGGTTGGGAAAATTGTAGATTAATGAAAGGATTTTAGTGATATGATGATCAATGAGCGATTAAAGCAGATTACACCATCAGAAATTCGGGCTTTTGATGTACAGGTTTCATCGATTCCTGACTTGTTGTCTTTTACCATTGGAGAGCCGAATTTTGATGTGCCAGAATTTGTCAAAGATGCAATGAAAGAAGCTTTGGATAAGAACTACACCCATTACGCAGCTTCGGATGGTTTACTGGAGTTGCGACAAGCGATTGCCAACTTTTACAAACGTCGTCATCAACTAGACTTAAACTGGCAACAAATTATGATTACGGTAGGGGCAAGTCAAGGGTTTATGATTACAATGATGACCTTGCTAAATCCGGGGGACAAAGTGTTGATTCCATCACCATATTTCCCTTTATATGGCTATTCTTCTATTCTTTCTGGAGGGGAAACCATTAAGGTCGACACTTCTTTAGATGATTTCATCTTGACACCTGAAGTTTTAGAAAGTCAATTACAAGCACATCCTGAAGTTAAACTATTGATGTTAAACTATCCCAATAATCCTACTGGTACTTGCTACTCTAAAGACCAAGTAAAGGATTTAGCGGATGTTTTACGTAGATATCCGGATGTCTATATTTTATCTGATGAAATATATGGCGATTTAGTTTATGAAGATGATCACTATTCAATGGTACAGGAATTACCAGATCGGACGATTTTACTTGCAGGAGCATCAAAATCTTATGCGATGACTGGTTTTAGGCTTGGTTTCTTACACATTCCTTCGCACCTATACGAAGAGATGTTTAAAATTTTCCAAACCATGGTAACGTGTGTATCAACGCCGGACCAATGGGCTGGTGTCGCAGCTTATAATGATGGAGATCAAGCTATTGATGAGATGAAGGCAGCATATGATCGACGCCGCAAGATGATTGTAGAACGAATGTCTGCTATGGGTATAGATATACCGCATCCAGCAGGGGCCTTTTACGTCTTCCCTCGTATACCAGCTAAATACGGTGATGATGACCAAACCTTTGTTTTAGATTTAGCAAGAAAAGCCAAAGTTGGTGTCATTCCTGGCTCTGCTTTTGGACCAGGAGGTCAAGGTTACTTCCGTTTCTCATATGCAGCATCCGACGAGGATATCGCAGTCGCTATGGACAGGATGGCAGCCTTTATGCAAGACATATAGTGGATGATGCATAAGAGGTGAGATAAAAGTCGTTTAGAATTGACGTACTAGACTAAAAGCCGAACAATAATGAAATGTTATTGGAAACATTTGGGCAGTCTTGGACAATGCTGACTTTTGGAACCAAATGATAAACGTTCTTATATAGCAAAGAGAGGCTGAGACATTTTTGTCCCAGTCTCTCTTAGTGCCTTTAAACTGGCTTTAATACCTACAAGACAGTATTCATCAGTAAGATCAGAGGCAAGAAAACCTGTAATGAAGGTAGCTTAAATAATTCAACTATTTAAAAGCGTAGAGGATGTGGCCGAAATACGACATTCTCTACGCTTTATGTTATTTACTTAAAATTTGTTTGACTCTTTCCGGATCCCAATGAGGGGGTTGATTTGGCTGACCAGTATCTAAAGCTTTTAACTTAGCCATATCATCTTTTGATAACTCAAAGTCGAAGATATCAAAGTTTTCATCCATTCGTTTTTTATGAGTAGTTTTTGGAATCACTACATAACCTGATTGTAGTAAGAACCGCAATCCAACTTGGCTATTCGATTTACCGTATTTGTCACCAATAGCTTTAATTTCTGCATGGTTGAAGAAATCATGATTCCCTTGTGCGAGTGGGCCCCAAGCTTCAAGCACAGTTCCGTAAGGTGCCATCACTCTTTGTAATTCTTCTTGTTGGTAGAAAATATGTGTTTCCACTTGGTTGACCATTGGCTTGATATCTACAAAGTGTACGAAATCTTGGTAGCGTCCAGGGTAAAAGTTGGATATTCCAATGGCCCGGATAATCCCTTGACGGTAAAGTTTTTCTAAGGCCCGCCAAGCACCAAAGTAATCACCAAATGGCTGATGTAATAAGACTAAATCTAAATAATCAGTCCCTAAGCGGTTAAGAGAGCCTAAAACAGCATCATACGTTTTCTCTTCTCCGTAATCACTTGGCCAAATTTTTGTAGTTAAGAAGATTTCTTCCCGTGGTACATCTGACTTTGCTAATCCTGAACCGACAGCCTCTTCATTTTGGTAGAATTGGGCTGTGTCAATAGACCGGTATCCGGATGCCAAAGCATCTACAACGGACCGTTCACATTCTGAATAGTCTTTGATCAAAAAGACACCAAAACCTAGTTGGGGCATATCTACACCATTGTATAAGCGAATATTTTCCATATTGCCACCTCCATTATCAATATTATAAATGAAAAAGCTTACAAAGTTAACATGTAAGCCTTCTGCTATCTCTTTATAGCAATGTGTCTCGTAAATTCTCATCCAATGGGGTAATTGTACCTGTTTTTGTCATAGCGTGAATCTGTTTTAAGATTGGTTCAAATAAGGTAATGTTATCGCGGTTTTTCCCATAAAATAATTCGTTTGGTAGAAATAATCGTTCATCACCGCGTTGCTGTCCAGTAAAAGCTGCAATCAAACTAGAAGCTTGTGATAGCTCAATCATATGGCCATTCTTCTCAACCAATTCAATTTGAGTGCGCGGTTTCTCTGCACTAGGTCGGTAGAAATCATATGGTAAGTCAAAACGCGAATTCATCGCTACGTAATAACGGATGTCATAGCCTAATTTACCAACCAAATCAATTAAAGTTTTAAGGTCAGCTTGGTTTTCGTCTACATTATAAGTAACTGACTTAAATGGTTTTCGGTTGATGAAGCGGTCAGCTAAGTCCCGCAATACGGGATCTTCTGCATAGACAACCCAGTGTTGGAAATAGGTTTGTAAGACACCATCATCTAAGCGCAGATAGTCTTCAAGTGTCCAATCCTGAGTGAAAAATGGTTCTAGAAAAGGTGCATAAGTATCTCGACTGATAAAAGTATCTTTTGTTAAGAACAACTCCTGTGCTCGTTTCAGCAAGTGATGTAGTAACATTTCCATACCTCTTGATACAGGATGAAAATAGACTTGCATATACATCTGGTAACGGCTAGTAATATAATCTTCTACAGCATGCATACCATTATAAGCAAAGCGAATACCGTCCTCATAAGGTTGCATCACACGTAGGATCCTACTCAAATCAAAATTACCGTAATTCGTCCCAGAAAAATATGAATCACGTAAAAGGTAGTCCATTCGGTCCGCATCAATTTGACTAGAAATCAACTGGACTACTTGCGGATTAGGATATGTTTTATCAATCACAGCAGCTACTTGGTTAGGGAAGTCGGCTGCTACACTACGTAATACCTGGTTGACTTCAGTCGCTTCAGATAAAATAATTTCTTGTGTCATCTTTTCGTGGTCGGTATCGAAAATATTTTCAAAAGTATGTGAGAATGGGCCATGCCCAATATCATGTAAGAGTGCGGCACATAAAACCAACAGTCGCTCACTATCGTCCCAAGCACCACCATCTTCTACCGCATCATTACGTACGAATTTATCACAAATCTTTCGAGCAATCTCATAAACACCTAAAGAATGGCTAAAACGAGAATGCTCTGCTCCGTGGAAGGTATAAGAAGCCGTTCCCATCTGCTTAATTCGACGAAGCCGTTGCATTTCCTTAGTATTAATTAAATCCATAATGACTTGATGTTGGACATGTATATAGTCATGTACGGGATCTCGAAAGACCTTCTCGGGTATACGTTTACTAGCCTCTAGAATACTCATAAAAACCTCCTTTAATAAACGCTTCTTTACTATATTTATACGTGAAAAAGAACGATTCCTGTCTACTTGTCAGCCAACATATCGTAGAGCGCTTGGTTGCGCTTTTGCATCCGCTCAATATATGTCGCCGTATCTAATTCGCTATGTTTTCTTTCGCTTAAGTTGACACCAGCATGAGCGATAACTGCTAGCAATTGCTCCATAAATTGCTCAACGGAATCAATGTTTGAAAAGTCAGACAGATTCGCCATGACACTAGGATCAACTTGAGGATAGCGCCCTTTTTCATCTTGGTCCGCATGGCCCTTTTGATACATATCAGCGATTAATTGTCCGCGACTGGTTTGATCACCAGTAATTGACATGTAAAGATAAATACCTACCGCATGCCCAATTCGACGTTGGGCGATGCCGGCTACCTTTTGCCCATTAATCGACACATCATATTTCCCTGGACAGTACGATGTTGCTACTTCCCCGACTTCTAATATAAGTCCGTATCCATCCATCATCTCCTGTAGAAGGGCAACAATGAATTCATAAGCTTGGTCAATGGTGAAAGCATGATTTTGTGTATCCATTAATAGGGTTACATTTAAGACATTTGGGTCTGAAACTACCGCTAGTCCCCCAGCAGGACGTACCACCGGTAAAATATTCTGGCTTTTATATAACCAAGTTATGGCCTGGTTAAATTTGGGTAAGCGGGTATCCATGCCACCAAGAATAACTGTTGGGCGTGTTGGCCAAAAATGAATAGCTAATGGGGCTTCAAAATTCCCTTGATTGATTGCATTTAGGATAGCATCGTCTACCGCAAAGGGGAGTAAAACTTGGTCTGCCTCATTTAAATTATAGGCATCCTGATTTTTAGTGATATCTTTATAGACCGCCATATTTAGCGGTTTGTCGCTTGTTTTAAAAACATCAAACATGATGTGAAAGTCCTTTCCACTAATTTGCTTATATTGTAACATAAAAGTAGCTATTTCCCCTATTTGGCGGTGGTTTCACCAACATACAATCTTTGAAGTCCTAGGGAATCATGTTAGAATAGGGAGGGTAAAATATGCATACAATGATGAATTTAGAGGAGGTTGCCAAATGGCAAATGCTGGTAAACAAGAAATTCAGTTAAAGGTTAAAAACTATATCCAGCAAGATCGTGATGGACAACAAGTGCAAGAGGAATTCACCACGAAAACGAATGGTTATTACTATGAAGTAGGCGAGGCTATTTATGTTGAATATGAAGAAAAAATCACCGAAAATATCATAGCGGTTCGTTTAAAATTTGAAGCTAACGACAAAGTGACTATCCGCCGTCAAGGGAATGGTATAGAAACGACAATGCATTTGGTCAAAGGTAAAAAGACAGATATCCTTTACCATATGACAGATACGCAAGCAATTACTTTCCAAGGACAATTAAATTTACTTACTATAGACCAAAACGATGCGGAAACCTTTAATGCTCGGGTGGCATACAACTTATATCAATCAGAAGAAATGATTGGTCAATACCAAATCGAATTGCAAACAAGGGTTCATGTGTAGTAATATATAATGGATATACTAGACGATTAATCACAGTGCGTTGATTATAAGGCGAAAGGATGAACTAGTAGTGGAATTAAAAGGATTTGCTGGTCAAAACAAAGAACAGTTATCAATGGTTGAAGTCGCATACCAAATTTTATTAGAAACGAATAATGTATTCGAGTTCAATGATTTATTAGCTGAAATTCAAGATTTCTTGAATATGCCACAAGATGAATTAGAAAATAGAATGGCGAATTTTTATACAGAAATGAACTATGACGGTAGTTTTATCTCTTTAGGTGAAAATCGTTGGGGCTTACGTGAGTGGTATGCAGTTGATTCAATTGATGAAGAAATTATTTCGTCAATTGATGATGACGAGATCAAGGCTAAACATAAAGGTAGTAAGAGTCTATTGGCTTCTGTTGAAGATGAAGACTTAATTGATTATGCATCTGATGACCCAGAAGATGTGGACTATGTTGAAGACGAAGAAGATTACGATGATGATGAAGATGAGGAAGACGAAATCTCAGCTTACTCTTCTGATTTAGGTGAATTAGGAGACGATGAGGAAGAAGACGATCTTGAAGACGGTCTTGAAGGCGACCTTAGCTTAGTCGATGAAGATGATGATGAGGAAGACGAAGAAGACTTCTAACAAAGATTTCGAAATCTCTATAAAAAAACATGTTGTTTTTCCTTGACTCGAATAAGTAAATGAATTATCATTCTTTTTGGGCA
The DNA here is from genome assembly GCF_001806975.1 of Aerococcus sp. HMSC10H05. NCBI lineage: Bacteria > Bacillati > Bacillota > Bacilli > Lactobacillales > Aerococcaceae > Aerococcus > Aerococcus sp. HMSC10H05. The sequence goes on along the minus strand of NZ_KV786952.1, from coordinate 2,653 downwards.
CTTTAGTTTCGTTACTGAAGTGAGATGAACACGTTACTCCCTGTCTTTCCTAGGAAAGATAGGGATTTTTTTATTTTTTCTAAGGAAATAGTTATTCGCATCTCCCTTCTTATTGTAAGCATAAAAATTTTTAGAAAAGGAAGGTTATCATGACAAAGTATATTTTTGTAACCGGTGGGGTAGTTTCTTCAATCGGTAAAGGTTTAGTGGCAGCATCTTTAGGACGTTTATTAAAAAATAGAGGTTTAAAAGTAACCATTCAAAAATTTGATCCATACATTAACGTTGACCCAGGTACAATGAGTCCTTATCAACACGGGGAAGTATTTGTATTAAACGATGGAACTGAAACGGACTTAGACCTAGGTCACTATGAACGTTTTATTGATATCAACTTAAATCAATATTCAAACGTAACGACTGGTAAAATTTACTCTGAAGTGATCAATAAAGAACGTCGTGGGGACTACTTAGGGGCAACTGTCCAAGTAATTCCACACATCACTGACGCAATCAAAGATAAAATCTTACGTGCAGGTGATACAACAGGCGCTGATGTCGTGATTACTGAGGTTGGTGGTACTGTTGGGGATATTGAATCAACACCATTCGTTGAAGCATTACGTCAAATGCGTTCACAAGTTGGTGCAGATAATGTTTGTTATATCCACACAACTTTACTACCATATATTGCAGCAGCTGGTGAATTGAAAACAAAACCTACGCAACACTCTGTTAAAGAATTACGTGGTATGGGGATTCAACCTAATATCTTGGTGGTACGTTCAGAGCACCCACTACCAGACGGTATGACTGCAAAAATCGCACAATTCTGTGATGTTGAAGAAGATGCCGTTATTGAAAACCGTGATGTAGAAACAATCTATACCCTACCACTGCGTCTACAACAAGAAGGGTTAGATGACAAAGTATGTGAAGTTTTAGGTCTTGACGAAACACCAGAAGCTGATATGCGTGAATGGCGTAACTTTGAAAACCGCGTACTAAACCTATCTAAGAAAGTGAAAATTGCTTTAGTAGGTAAATATGTTTCTCTTCAAGATGCTTATCTTTCAGTAGCCGAATCATTACGTCACGCTGGATATGCGCATGACGCTGAAGTGGATATCGACTGGATCGACTCTGAAACCATTACTGCAGAAAATGTACAAGAAATCCTAGGTGATGCTGACGGTATCTTAGTACCAGGTGGATTTGGAAATCGTGGTATTGAAGGTAAAATCCAAGCAATCAAATATGCACGTGAAAACAATGTGCCATTCCAAGGTATCTGTTTAGGTCTACAAGTAGCGTCTATTGAGTTTGCACGTAACGTCTTAGGATATACTGATGCCAACTCTACAGAAATCAATCCAAATACTGAACATCCAGTAATTGACTTGATGACAACACAATCAGGACTAGAAAACTTAGGTGGTACGCAACGTTTAGGTTTATACCCATGTGCCCTTAAAGAAGGTTCTAAAGCACGTGAATTATACAACAATGAAGCGCTAGTGGAAGAACGCCACCGTCACCGGTGGGAATTTAACAATGCCTACCGTGAAGAATTCGAAGCAGCAGGTATGATCTTCTCTGGAACATCTCCAGACGGCAATTTAGTTGAAATCATTGAAATTCCAGATCATCCATTCTTTGTGGCATCTCAATTTCACCCAGAATTTATCTCGCGTCCAAACCGTCGACAAGCAATCTTTAATGGCTTTATTGGTGCAGCATTAGAAGCATAACACTGCTTAAAAAGTTTATTTTAACTTGTGAAAACACAATAAAAACCTACTCCAAAAACTTTAGGGAGTAGGTTTTTTGTTCACAATATTACAAAAAGGTCTCAAATTAAAAGAGATATTCCTATTTAGGAATTATAGGTATATAATATATCTAGTTATATATATTGTTTTAATTTTACTAAAAAGAATAATTTTTTCGGAGGAGAAAATATGGTAGGGAAGAATAATTGGGAAGTGCAAATGAAACGTGGCGCTAATAAGGTTAAACGCTATACGATCAAGCGCACAAGTGTTGGGGTAGTTTCGGCAGTGGTAGCTGCGGGACTTATTTTCGGACAAGAAACTTCAGTGCAAGCCGATGAGGTTACGGGGGTTGAATCACAAGTAACAGAAGTATCTAGTGAAGAATCAACAGAAGCTGAAGAAAGTGTGGAAGAAGTATCACCAGTAGAAACTTCAGAGGAAGAGGCAGTAGTTGAAGCGACTGTCGCATCTGAAAAATCAACTGTAGAAGAAGTATCTACTACAGAAGAAGCACCTACTGAACAAGTATATGAACAGGAAGAAATAGTTGCTGAAGAAGCAACTATTGAAGCGGAAACCACTGAATCTGATGATGTTGTAGCTGATAGTGCAGTAGCAGATCAAGAAGATGGAAGCAACGAAGCAATTGTTGAAACAGAGACGGCTGTTGCGGACACTAAATCAGTTCAAGAAGATACTGAGACTACAGAAGACATAGTAGCCAAAACTGAAGAAGCAGCAAGCGTACAACCTCAAATGAGCACCTTTGCAGCTACAGCTAACGTTAGTGAAGCAGATACTGAATTCCCTGAATTAATTTCTATCTCTACGGATAAAGAAGTATACCAAGCAGGGGAAGTTGTCAAAGTAACTGCAAT
>NZ_KV786951.1:0-34038 GCF_001806975.1 Aerococcus sp. HMSC10H05 | reverse complement strand
TATTCTCATCAGTCCGATTTGACGAAGAGCCTCTTTATTTTACAAGCTGATGTTGAAAAGCATAAATAGTCGCTTGTGTGCGATCCTCTACACCTAATTTTGATAGTATATTGGATACATGTGTTTTTACAGTCTTCAAAGTAATGTATAACTCGTCAGCAATTTCCTGGTTTGATTTACCAGCAGCAATCAACTGCAGAACCTCTTGCTCACGTGACGTTAAATCGTCATGAAGATAATGGCGGTTAGATTCTACCTCATGAGCAATGAGTTTTTCATTTACGGTGGGGGCAATGACTGATTCACCGGCGAATGTTCGCCGAATAGCTGAAGCAATTTCGCTAGCTGAAGATGTTTTTAGTATATACCCTTTTGCACCAGCCTGCATTGCTGGATATACTTTTTCATCATCAATAAAAGAAGTAACAATTAAAATATTTGCTTCTGGCCACTCGGCTAAAATGTCTTGTGTCGCTTGTATACCATCCATATTATCCATCACTAAATCCATTAAAATAATATCTGGACGTAAGCTTAAAGCTAATTTTTTGCCTTCTAATCCATCTCTTGCTTCCCCCACTATGTCTATATCTGCTTGAGTAGATAGATAGGTTGAAACGCCTAATCTGACCATTTCATGATCATCTACTAGTAATACACTAATCATACATACCCTCCATTTTTCTTGGTATAACAATTTGTACTAAGGTCCCCTGATTTTCAAAAGATATAATATTCGCACTGCCACCTAATTGTCCAACACGCTCTTGGATATTTTTCAAACCATACCCGCCACTTTGTGCTAATTCTTTATCCGTATCAAAACCCACACCATCATCCGAAAACCTTAGGTAAATATTCCGATCTTTCTCATATAAATGGCACTCTATAATTTGCGCTTTTGCGTGTCTTAGGCTATTAGACAATAATTCTTGTACAATCCGAAATAAGTGGTTCTCTACTTCCGGTAGCAACTGAACATCAGTCACCGTTGCTTCGAAATTGATTTTTACTTTTGTTTCTAATTCTCTAAAGAGCTGTTTAATCCCTTCTGCTAAAGTTTGATTGGTTAGTGAAATTGGGCGTAGATGGAGGAGTAATGACCGCATCTCAGCCTGTGCTTGATCAACCATATCAGCCACTTTACCAATAAGTTGTTGATTTACGGGATCTATATTATCTGCTTGTTCTTGAATCGCAGATAGAAGCATTGTCATAGCGAATAATTGCTGACTAACTGAATCATGTAATTCCCTAGCGATTCGTTGTCGTTCCTCTTTGACTATTTCATTTCGATTCATCTCAGAATTTGCTTCGTCAGCTACTGTCTTCGCTTGTAAGGCCATTTCCATATTCTGCAACATCACTCTTAACTGCTCAATTTGACCTTCCAGTTGATCATTCGTATATGTACCAGTCACTTCACCTTGAAAAACAGGTGAATCATATTTCCGAGTAGTCAAAGCGGTTAATTTTGCAGTTAATCGCTGCTCATCCTTATATAAGAAGAAATACAAAATAAAAGTTGCCAGTAAGGAGATGCCCATATTGATCATTAACAAATAGATAAAAGGTAAAGTTAAACGTGCAACACCAAGATAGGATGTTTTAACGTACATCATATTTGGTGCAAGTATCATTAAGATATATGCGCCAATTGACAAAGTTAATAGTGATAACCAAATAACTAGAAAGATAGTTAACAGGCGACGTCCTCTCATAAAAAGACCACCTCAACCGCTCCCCATCCTTGAGAAACTTGTAAATAAATCTTTCGATTGCTTTGTTGATAATCATTACTCATAAAAATTTTTCGCTCATTATTTAATGGTATTTTCTTACCATTCCAGTTCACTTCCGTACGAAAGCCATTAGCATGTAATTCAAAGCCAATACCTTCAGGCACAACCAGTTTCGTATGACCAATTAATTGATTAATTACCACCACATTTGTACCAAGAGGGACAATAGTTGATCCAAAATCAATAAAGGTATTTGCATACAAATGATACAGCTCAATATTTTTCCAAGTATATATTTCTTCTTGATACGGCGCATGATTAAATAATTGATCAAATACTAAAAAAGTTTCTTTCTTATTAAACTTATTATCTTCCATTTCCACAATCTTCGTTTGACGTAAAGTTAAATCATATTTCTCATTATCAGATTGATCTCTAGTAATGCCATAGTAGACCAAACCAACAACGATCATGGTTAATAAAATGCCTGAAATATAAGGTAAGGTCACTATTCCAATAAAAATGAGGAAGCACCCTATAGCAACTAGTAATAAATTCAACCAACTTTGATGCTGCTTTTCTTCATTTATTTGCATTTTTATACGGTTACTGATAGCCAATAAGCCACAGCCGACCACAATAGAAATCACATTTTCTGGTTTAATCAATAAACCTGTAAAAACAATTAATCCGGCAAAACAAGCTAATATCATCCATAGATTCCTCATATTGCCCTCCATCCTCTTCATATTTTAATCATACCATTTTACATTTTACTACATATGACCATTTTATGAGATAGATAATCTTTTTACATTAGACCTAAGCCTTAAACTTATCATAATAGTTTGTAAAAAAGACATACCTCCACCACATGTGTGATAGAGATATGTCTTAAAATTTACTTAAATTAGATTGCATCGACACTAATAATTTTTACTACCATGTCGCCACCTGGTGTGTCAATTGTCACTTCATCGTTTACACTTTTACCAATCAATGCTTGTGCAATCGGTGATTCATTAGAAATCTTACCATCTAATGGATCTGCTTCTGCACGACCAACGATAGAGTAAACTTCTTCATCACCATCAGGTAACTCAATAAAAGTTACTTTACGTCCGAGCGAAACAATACCTTCATCGATTTCATTTGGATCAATAATTTTTGCGTAACGAACCATTTTCTCTAATTTCTGAATTTGACCCTCAACAAAGGCCTGTTCATCTTTAGCCGCTTCATATTCAGAGTTTTCTGATAAATCTCCATATGAACGTGCGATTTTAATTCGTTCTACGATTTCTTTACGTTTTACAATTTTTAACTCGTCTAAATCTTGTTGAATTTTCTCAAGACCTTCTTGGGTCATTGGATATACTTCTTCTGCCATACTTCTACTCCTAACAACAATAGTAATTTCAACTTATCAAAAGTGAATAGACCCACAATATCATGGAACTAGATATTTTGCAATACACTTAATTTGATAATCTCTAATAATATTTTAATTAATCTGTTTTTAAGTCATCTGGAATGATTGAGCGAATTTTAGTTGTCATCAAATCAATCGCAACATTATTGGAGCCACCTTCTGGAATAATGATATCTGCAAATTTTTTCGTTGGTTCGATAAATTGCTCATGCATGGGTTTTACAACCGACGTATACATATCAATAATCGAGTCTAATGAACGTCCACGCTCAGCCATATCACGCTTAATACGCCGGATAATACGGATATCATCATCAGTATCTACAAAGACTTTAATATCCATTAAATCCCTCAGTTCTTTATCAAAGAAGATTAAAATACCTTCAATAATAATCACTTCTTTGGGTTCTAAACGAATCGTTTCTTCTGCACGATTATGTTGAGTGAAATCATAAACCGGCATTTGAACAGATTCTCCATCTAATAATTGTCGAATATGATCACTTAATAAATCATTGTCAAATGCTAGTGGGTGGTCGTAGTTAGTTAACGCACGTTCATCCATCGTTAAATGACTTTGATCCTTATAGTAAGCATCTTGTGGGATATAAGCTAAACTGACATCGCCAAATTCTTCAATAATTTTACGGGTTACAGTTGTCTTCCCTGAACCTGTACCACCTGTTACACCGATGATGATTGGCTTACGCATTCAAAACACACCTTCCTGATATTAAAAATAAGCTCGAATTCACTGCTATTAAATATAGAGAAAAATGTTCTCAATTGCAAGTAAATTCAAGCTATTTTTATTTTTTACTGTAAATTATAAGTTAGCGTTTTCTTCAGTAACATATTGTTCAACTAACGCATCATGCTCCTCATAAGTTTCCGAATAGTATACTTTACCTGTTTTCAGGTCAGCTACAAAGAACAGATAATCAGACTCAGTTGGATTCATGGAGGCTTCAATGGCTTCAATACCAGGGTTATTAAACGGACCTGGACCAAAACCTGTATTGATATACAAGTTATATGGTGAATCTACAGCTGCATCCTCATTGGTAACATATGCAGAATGTGTATTATTTGCATATAAGACCGATATATCTGATTGAATTGGCATATCAATTTCTAAACGATTCATGAATACACCTGCAATCATTTCACGGTCTTCTAATGAGGGCGCCTCTGCCTCAACTAATGAAGCCAAAGTTAGGAATTCATGGAAAGTGAATCCAGAAGCTTCAATCTCAGCTGTATGTGTTTGACGAACATTTTCCATTTCATCAACCATCATCGTCACAATATCTCCTACTGTTACAGTAGATGATAATTGATATGTCGCTGGATATAAATAACCTTCTAGCTTATAACGTACATCATCATTTTTTGATACATCAGTCAGTAATTCAGGATATTTAGCTAATAATTCTTCAAATAACGCATCATCTGTCATTTGTGCTAACGCATCTTCTTGATCTATAGCTAGCGCATCAGCAATAATTTGTGAAATGCTTTCTAGCGATGAACCTTCAGGAATAGCAATAGACGCTACTTGAGCTGTAGCTCCTTGTTGTAATTCATTATTAGCATCTGTATATCCTATATTCTTATGTAAAGTATATGTTCCAGCTTCAATAGCATCATTACCAAAGAACCGTAAGTATGTTGTAAAAAGGAAGTCGTTAAAAATAATACCTTCGTCATCTAAAATGCTTGCAATATCAGCTGTTGTTGACCCTTCTGGAATGTTCACTTCGACAGTTTCGTCAGAGCTACCAATACCTCCTGTAAAGATCATAAACGATAAAAATAAACCAACAACAATAATTAAGGTTGCAGAAATAATCAAAAACCACTTAGCTATTTTTGAAGCAGTAGATGCTGCTTTACGATCAAGATCTTTCTGTTTTTTGTAAAAATCTTCGCGTGCTTTCTTAGACATATAGCGACTCCTCTTCTTGTAAAATCATTACTCCTATTATACATGAATGTGTAATTTTTCTATATAAATGTTAGATAAATACAAATAAACGTAAAATAGCTGTAATAATTACTCAAATAACATTCTAAAAGATAAAAGGACTTGGGACCAAATAGTCCCAAATCCTTCATATGTTCTAATAGCTACTTAATCCTATTGCATGTCTTCATCTTCGATAAAAGTCGCTAATACTTCTTCTACCATATCCCATTCTTCTTCAGTCTCAATAGGATTCAATTGACCTTCAAAGCCATCTTCGCTTTCTTCATATGAGAAGGCTTGTAACTCTACTCCTTCTTCATCAGATACGCCTGCTGGGTAAAGAATAACGTACGATTTACCGAAATCTTCTGAATCGAATGTAAATAATATTTCGAATAGTTGTTCGTTACCTTCCTCGTCAATGATTGTAATGTGGTCGTGACCTTCATGGTCATGTTCGTGATGTTCAGTCATTTAAAATTCTCCTTTTTGTATATTGGGTAAATATAGATTAAACCCTATTATGATGGGTGGGTATCTAAATAGTTCTGTAAGATTAATACGGCTGCTAATTTATCAATCACTTTTTTTCGCTTCTTACGGCTAACGTCGTTTGCTATTAACATCCGCTCTGCTTGAACAGTAGTTAACCGTTCGTCTTGGTAGAAAACAGGAATGTCAAATTGATCTAAAATAAGTTGTCCGTATCTTTGTGATGCTTCGGCTCGTGGACCAATCGTATTATTCATATTTTTGGGTAAACCAAGAACGAATGCTTCTACTTTATACTCAGCCACTAACTCACCAAGGCGTTCCAAACCGAATTGTTCCATTTCTTCATCAATTGGAATAATCTCTACTCCTTGAGCAGTCCAACCAAACGGATCAGAAACAGCCACTCCGACTGTTTTAGACCCCACATCTAATCCCATATAACGCATTATTCGCGACCAGATTGTTTCATATAATTCACAATTAATTCTTCAAGAATTTCATCGCGATCATGATAACGGATAATGTTACGTGCTTCATTATGACGTGGGATATAAGCTGGATCACCAGATAATAAATAACCAACGATTTGATTTACTGGGTTATAGCCTTTCTCTTTTAGTGAGTCATAAACGATTTCTAATGTCTCTTTGACATCCTTTTCATTATTTTCTCCAAAGTTGAATAGGACTGTTTCATCTTTATTACTCATCAGAACACCTCCAAATACTATCTATAGTTTACCTAATTATCTAGAGTTTAACAAGAATTCGTCATTATTTGCTAATAATTTCTTTCGCAAATGCAAGTGCTTCTCTAATGCCAGCTGGATTTTTACCACCTGCTTGGGCCATATCTGATCGACCACCACCGCCACCACCAACTTTTGGTGCGATTTGCTTAACAAGATCACCCGCTTTGATGCCAGACTTAACTGCATCTTGACCAACAGCAACTAATAAATTCGCTTTATCATCACGAGAAGTTGCTAGTACAAGGATATCAGAACTGTCTTTTTGTTTCCATTCATCAGCAATTTTACGCAACTCTTCCATTGAACGATTAGGAACATGTTCAGCAATCACAGTGTATGCACCAGCAGTTTCTACATGGTCAAAAATTTGTACCGCAGCTTGCGCATTCATTTTATCACGTAACGCGCTTAATTGTTGTAAAGTTTCTTTATGATCTTCTTTAAATTGTTGTAACCGTTCAACAATATTCAAGAAGCTTTTAGCTTTTAAGTTTTCTGCAATTTGTTTCAAAATATTTTCTTGTTTTTTATATTCTTGAATTGCCGCAAGAGAAGTCACAGCTTCAATACGTCTTACACCCGCACCAATACCAGATTCAGAGATAATCTTGAATAAACCAATTTCAGCAGTATTTGCTACATGCGTACCCCCACATAATTCGATAGACCAATGGTTAATATCGACCATACGCACTTCACTACCATATTTTTCGCCAAATAAAGCTTGTGCTCCTGCAGCTTTTGCTTCTTCAATAGAGGTTACTGTTGTCACCACTGGATAAGCTTCTGCAATTGCTTCGTTTACTTTAGCTTCCATTTCAGCTAATTCATTATCCGTTACTTGACCAAAGTGGGAAAAGTCAAAACGCAGGTGACCCGCAGTAACTAATGAACCGGCCTGATTCGCATGATCGCCTAAAACATCTTTCAATGCTTGATGTAGTAAATGTGTTGCTGTATGATTTTTCTCAATTGAATGGTGGCGACGACGATCCACAACTAACTGTACTATTTGATCTAACACAACTGCAGCTTCCAGTTTTACTTCATGTAAATGTTGTCCATTTGGTGCACGTACAACATTTACCACTTGTCCAATTAGTTGACCACTTTCATCTAATATATCTCCTGTATCAGCAACTTGTCCACCCATTTCGGCATAAAATGGCGTTTGCTCTACAACTAGGTAAATTTCTTCATCTGCTTCTGCAGAGCTAACTATAGCATCACCAGACACAATCGTATTTACCCGTGTCTCTACTGTCAATTGGTCATAGCCAACATATGTAGATACTACATCAATATCACTCAACACTTCAGATTGTACGCCCATCCCTGCTGAATCCTTACGAGCAGCACGTGCACGTTCTCTTTGTGCCTTCATCGCTTCTTCAAATCCAGATAAATCAACATCAATACCCACTTCTTCCAAGTACTCTTGGGTTAATTCTAATGGGAATCCGTATGTATCATATAATTTAAAGGCTTGGGCACCAGACATCATTTTATTATGTGCAGCCTCAAGTGAAGAAATTACTTCTTGAATAATGGCTTCCCCTTCATTAATTGTCTCATTGAAACGATTTTCTTCTGTATCAATGACATCTTGAATAAAATCTTGGTCATCTTTTACTTCGGGATAGAAGTCAGCCATAATGTCAGCTACAACAGGTACTAATTTCACTAAGAATTTATCTTTAATGCCTAAACGACGGCCATGCATAATTGCACGACGAATCAGGCGACGTAAGATATAACCGCGGCCCTCATTTGAGGGTAACGCACGGTCACTGATTGCAAAAGTAACTGCACGTACATGGTCAGCAATCACTTTAAACGATACGTCAGTTTCAGCTTTTTCACCATACTTTACACTTGCTCCCAGCGTTTCAATTTTTTTAATAATTGGTAAGAATAGATCTGTTTCAAAGTTAGTTGGTGCATCTTGTATAACAGAAGTCATACGTTCCAATCCCATACCCGTATCAATATTTTTCTGTTTTAGTGGCACATACTCCCCATTAGGCATATGGTTAAATTGTGAAAATACAATATTCCAGATTTCTAAATAACGTTCATTTTCCCCACCTGGGTACATTTCCGGATCAGAATCTTCTAGATCTTGGTATTTTTCACCACGGTCATAAAAAATTTCAGTATCAGGGCCACATGGTCCAACACCCAAATCCCAAAAATTATCTTCAACTGGGACAAAATGATCATCAGATAAGTCAGTCGCTTGACGCCATAATTCTACTGTTTCAGTATCTTCTGGATAATAAGTCATATAAAGCTTTTCAGGTTCTAGAGCTAACCATTTTTCGTCAGTTAAAAACTCCCAAGCCCATGGAATAACTTCTTCTTTAAAGTAATCACCAATCGAAAAGTTTCCTAACATTTCAAATAAAGTATGATGGCGTGCAGTAACCCCTACATTTTCTATATCATTCGTACGAATTGATTTTTGCGAGTTTGTGATTCGCGGATTTTCTGGTACAACAGAACCATCAAAATATTTCTTTAAGGTAGCAACTCCTGAGTTAATCCAAAGTAAAGATGGGTCTTGTACTGGGACTAATGAAGCACTAGGCTCTACACTATGACCTTTAGATTTCCAGAAATCTAGCCACATTTGTCTAATTTCTGCTGATGTTAATTGTTTCATAATTCTCCTCCTCAAAATAAAAAAACATAGTATTGCAAACTGAGGACGACTTCGCGCGGTACCACCTCATTTGCAATGCTATGTTTACATTACCTCTCTAATTGCTGGATAACGCTAGCGCGTAGTCTTTCGACTAATTTTTTAGAAAGAGAGCATTTTACGGGTGGATGCTTGCACCTATTCATCCTCGCTAAATTTCATAAAATATGGTTCTTTCTACTTGTTGACTTTTAAAGTCTTTTTACCTTCCAAATTATACTGACAGAATGCCCTTTTTGTCAAGTTTTCACCTTATCGATTCTACTAAAAATCTTCAGGTCTTATCCCATCCATTCCAATCATAGGATCAATAGAATGACTAAGAATAAGATCGACAGTTAGATGAAAATCTTGATGATTGAATATCTCTTCATCCACATTTTTCTCGCTTAATGCATCATCATGTTCACAATTTGTACTATCCATTTCGTTATTCACTAGCTGACTTGCCGTTTCCGCTTCTTCAGCTATTTCGCTTTGAATTGCAGTGGCGGTTCGCTCATCAATATCTACGGCTTCCATTAAAAAGTCTTTTAATTGTGTTTGGCGACTTGCATCCACATTTTGAATCGCTGTTTGAAAAGCTTGAGGATCTCCACACATAATTAGGGATTGTTTAGCACGAGTAATCCCTGTATATAACAGATTTCGTTTCAGCATGCGATGATGCTGTGGCACTAACGGCACAATCACAATTGGAAATTCTGAACCTTGTGATTTATGAATAGAAGTACAGTAAGCTAAAGTGATTTCATTAAAATCATTTCGTTCATAAGTCACTTCAACTTCGTCAAATTGTACCACAATCTGGTCAACTTTATTAGTTGTTTCTTTCGCAAAAAAGATTGCCACAATCTCGCCTAAGTCACCGTTAAAAACGTTCTTCTCGGCTTGATTCTTTAACTGCAAGACCTTATCGCCAACTCTAAAAATTTGCTCAAAGTATACTAATTCACGCCGTTTACCATCTTCATTGGGGTTTAATACGGCCTGAAGTCGCTCATTAATATGATTAATGCCTGCTTGTCCTTTATAAAGAGGCGCTAGAACTTGGACATCGCGTTTTGGATACCCTTTCTCAATCGCCCTTTTTGCTACAACGGCTACTAGATCGGCAATTTGGCTCGCTTGTACTTTGAAAAACGACCGATCTCTTTGGTTCATCATCAAATCTTTAGGCACAATACCTTGCTTAATCTGATGCGCTAATTGCACAATAGTTGACTGATTTTTCTGGCGGTAAATTTCATCTAATTCACGCGTTTTAACCGTTTGAGAAGAAAGTAAGTCGGCAAGAACCTGACCAGGCCCAACTGAGGCTAATTGATCTTTGTCCCCAACAAAAATGACTTGCATAAATGATGGTACACATGAAAGTAACTTAAAGGCCAACCAGGTATCCACCATAGACATTTCATCAATAATCAGCAAGTCTGTCTCTAACTGAATACCCACCTCTTCACTATCTTCTCGGTCATCTTCTTCACCTGTTAAACCGAGTAAACGGTGAATAGTAGAAGCTGGTATACCTATCATTTCAGTCATCCGTTTAGCTGCACGTCCCGTTGGTGCGGCTAATGAAATTGGAAAAGCACCGGGATCATATTCTTCTACATTTAATGAAATACTATTTAGACGGGCATATAACTGTACGATACCATTCAATACCGTTGTCTTACCCGTTCCAGGCCCACCCGTTAAGATGAACATTTTAGACGTTAAAGCTTCTTTTATTGCCTTTTTTTGTGCTTGTCCATAGGAAATACCAAGATCTTTTTCTAATTGTTGAATCTCTTCATCTAAATCAACACCAGGATATTGGGGTTGGTATTGTGGTTGTTGCATTTGATCCATCATTTTCGCAATACCAACTTCTGCAAAATACAGGGAAGGTAAAGCAACCCGCCCCTCTTCAGATAGTATTAACTTACCTGTCTCGTTCATGTCAGAAATCGTATTTTCAATTAATTTAGCATCAATAAATTGAGACTGTCCATGCATCAATACTTCTTGTGTTTTTTCAATAAGTGGCTTCTCCATCACAAAAGTATTACCTGACTCAAAGGTAGCCAAGTTCAACACAAACATTATGCCACCTGCAATCCGAACTGGAGAATCTAAGGGAAATCCAATATTTAAGGCAATTTGATCAGCTTTTTGGAAACCAAATCCACGAATATCATCAATCAATATATAAGGATTTTCTTCTATAATTTCAACTGCTTCATTATGGTAAAGACCATAAATTTGTCCTGCTAGTCTTGAAGAAAAACCCATTTCAGCTAGTTTTACAAAAACTTGCTCATTTCCTCTTTGTTCCACCATTCTTTCATATAAAATGGTTCGCGTTTTTTTGGAAAGACCCTTCACTACTTTTAAGGCATCAGGATCATTTAGAATGATATCTATCGTCTTGTCGCCAAAAGTGTCCACAATACGACTAGCTAGTGTATCTCCTATACCAGGAAATTGTTCCGATGATAAGAAGCGCACTAAACCCTCTTTAGAGGTAATTTTTTGCGCTTCATAGGAGGTCACTTGAAATTGAACACCATATTTTGCATGGTCTACTAACTTCCCATTAAAATGATATGTAGTGCCATCTTGAATAGATGGAAAATTACCAGTCATCACAATTTCTTTTTCTGAATACATTGTATTTGTCTCATCAATTGCAACTGACATTACCCGATAAAAATTGCGCTCATTAAAAAAGAAGGTTGCTTTTACTTCACCTATGACATAATCTTCGCTTGATATATTATTTTGATTTTGTCCCATGTTAGCTACTCCCTCCTCATCATAATCCTTATAATTATAGCATATCAAGCAAGCTAGGGATGAGAGATTTGTCCCTTTATATCTTTGTTAGCTAATCATTTCTAAACAAAAAAGGCGTGACCATGACATCACGCCTCTTCTATGTTAGTTTGATTTGTTTTCTATGATTGAATGCTGTTTGATTAAACGTATTGTAATTCTGCTACTTCATTATTCTTGAAAGCAGCATCAATTGTACCGCCACCTAGACATTCTAGTCCATCGTAGAATACAACAGCTTGTCCAGGGGTGATTGCACGTACTGGTTCTGCGAAAGTAATTTTTGCAGTTCCATCTTCATGGATATCAACATGGACTTGAGTATCTTTTTGACGGTAACGGAATTTCGCAGTACAGTCAAATGATGTTGCCGTAAATTCATCATCGACAAAAGATAGGTCACTTGCCATTAAGTAATCAGCATATAGCTTATCATTATGGAAACCTTGTCCCACATATAAAACATTTTTAGATTGGTCTTTTCCTACAACAAACCACGGTTGGTCAGTTTCGCCACCACCACCGATGCCTAGGCCTTTACGTTGACCAATTGTATAGTACATAAGGCCCATATGGTCACCCATCACTGTACCATCCTCAGCAATCATTTTACCTGGTTGTGCTGGTAGGTAGTTTCCTAGAAATTCTTTAAAATTCTTTTCACCGATAAAGCAAATACCAGTTGAGTCTTTTTTCTTAGCTGTCGCCAAGCCTGCTTCTTCAGCAATTCGACGTACTTCTGTTTTTTCTAAATGGCCTAAAGGGAACATTACACGTTGTAATTGGTCTTGTGATAATTGATTAAGGAAGTATGTTTGATCTTTATTATTATCAAAACCACGTAGCATGTGTACTTTACCTTTAGCATCTCGTTCAACTTGCGCATAATGGCCAGTAGCAACATAGTCTGCACCCAACTCTAGTGCGTAATCTAAGAAAGCTTTAAATTTGATTTCCTTATTACACATTACATCCGGATTAGGTGTCCGGTCACGCTTATATTCATCTAAGAAATAAGTGAATACTTTGTCCCAATATTCCTTTTCAAAGTTAATTGAATAATAAGGAATACCAATTTGTGCGGCTACTGCTGCAACGTCTTTATAGTCTTCAGTTGCTGTACAGAAGCCATTTTCGTCAGTGTCATCCCAGTTCTTCATGAAGATACCGATAACATCATACCCTTGTTCTTTCAATAATAGAGCTGTCACGCTGGAATCAACGCCACCACTCATACCTACTACCACACGAGTATTTTTGTTTGGATTATTTTCTACCACAACATCACCATCTTTCTGCCATAATTTTACGATTGAAGGTCGTATATTAGGTTGTTAGTAGAGATTATAAAATCACAACTACAAATTATACAGGCTACGACAAAAAAAAGCAAGCAATACGCTTACTTTTTTAAAGCACTTTTATTAAATATAGTTTATACAACTTCTTCCAATATACCTGCAGATACCATGTCTGCTTGTAATCGCTCAATAGCTTCTTGAAGTGGTACCATTGTCTCATTCTTATACACGTTAACAACTTGCATACCATTTAAGTTGGTCACAGTCATGGAAAAATTATCTAAACTTGCATTTACTTTCATTTTAAATAAGACTTCCCGGCTGTCATTAAATGATGCTGTGACAATGCGTTCGAATTCAAAGTTACCTTGTCTACTCTCTTGAAAACCGTAGTCTCTAAGGGTATATTTCTTTACTGTATCCGCTAATTTGAATTTTTTATTCGCACCTTTTAATTGGGCACTTGCCGTCATTGCCATCCTTAACATACCTCCATTAAATTTAGAAATGAATTAATTAATTGAAGCAAAAATATCTAAAATTTGATCAATGTCAGAAAAATCAGTTGGATCACCAAAAGAAATACGTAAGCTTTCATGGACTCGTGGCGAATCAACCCCATACATAGAAATCAACACACGGGATGGTTCAAGTGATCCTGCCGTACAAGCAGAGCCAGCTGATAAATATGCGTCTCTTAAATCAAGCTTAATCAGAACTTGATCCGACGCATGTCCTGGCCAATAAATATTTAGGACATGAGCTAATTCAGCTTGTAATGGACCATTAATTTTAAAATTTAAACCACGTGCTTTTGCGCCATCTAAGAAATACTGACGCAATGCTTTCAAATGCTCTTGATGCTTATCCATCTGTACATATTGCTTTTCAATTGCCTTAGACATACCCAAGATTAACGGTAAAGCTTCAGTTCCTGCTCGATGTTTATTTTCTTGGTTTCCGCCACGTACATAGGGAGAAAAGTCGGCCTTAGCATTTCGGTAATACATAAACCCTATTCCCTTAGGACCAAAAATTTTATGGGCAGACATTGACAAAGCATCGATATGCATTTTTTCTACATCTAAAGGAATGTTTAGATAGGTTTGAACTGTATCCGTATGAAAGAATATATCCCGTTCATTTAATAGGTCTCCGATAGCTTGAATGTCTTGTAAGGAACCTACCTCATTATTTCCAGCCATTATTGACACTAAGATCGTATCTGAACGGAGACTGTCTACCAATTCATCAAAATTGATATGCCCTTCTTCATCAAATCCTAAATAAGTAACTTCAAATCCTAATGTTTCTAAGTGTCGCATTGTTTGATATACACTAGAGTGTTCCGCAGCTGTCGTAATTAAATGTTTACCTTGTTCAGATAGACGAGCCACGGTTTGGTTAATTGCTGAGTCATTAGATTCAGTTCCACCAGAAGTAATAATAATGTCATCTGCAGAAGCATTTAAAGTATCTGCAATTTGTCGACGAACTGATTCTAGTTTTTGCTTAGATTCACGGCCGATTTTGTACAAACTCGAAGCATTTCCAAAATCATCACGCATTGCTTGGCTAATGACTTCAATGACTTCCGGATCAACTGGCGTTGTAGCGGCGTAATCTAAATAAATTCCTTTCATTATTTTCCTCCTGTAAATTTTGTTTTCTCTGGGAATAAGAACGCTAATAGATCTTTTGTAATCCGTTTACCTTCTCCAAATGCTGGATAAATATGCATCATCATCATTGGATTAAAGTTGGCCTCAATTAAAGCATAATTATCCGCAGTTGCTGGTGTATGAATATCCTCTATCATCAAATCTAAACCAGTAATTTTCACGCCTAAAACTTTAGCCATTTTAATTGCAATTTCTTTATATGATTCATGCATGTCAGCTAAAACTTCGATAGAATCTCCGCCTGTAGAAATATTCGAATTTTCCCTTAAAATGACTTGTTTTCCTTCAGGGATGATATCATCCGGCGTTAAGCCTTGTTGTTTCAAAGTATTTACTTCGATTTCACCAAGTTGAATCTTCTCTAATGGTGAACGATGGTCAATACCACGCTTAGGATCTTCATTCTTCTTATCTACGAGTGCTTTAACTGTAGACACTCCATCACCAATCACATTCGCACCTACACGGTTTACAATAGATAGGACTTTCCCTTCTTGAACGTAGAAACGGTATTCCGTTCCAAAGGCAAAATCTTCTATTAATACTGTATGATCTTCCCTAAATGCAATTTCAAGCGCAGCTTTAAACGCCTGTTTGGAAGCTCCTTTTTTGAATATAGAAATCCCAATCCCCATATTAGTTGATTTAGGTTTAATTACAAATGCTTTTTCTGAATATAAATCAGCTACTTTTAGAGCCTCGTTAAACTGATTAAACTCTAAACTTTTTGGCACATGAATACCATGTTCTGCAAGCAGTGCTTTCGTAACTACTTTATTTTCCATCACGTAATGGCCAATATAAGGATCTTTGCTTGTAATATTAGCATTCTTCACAATTTCTTCGTGTGTTTTATACTTCAATCGAATCATCTGGTCATCTCGGTCTAAGATATCCATTTGATAGCCTTCTTGAATTGCATCAAACATCAAAATTTGAGTAGATAATTCCATATCTTCAAAGCCACCTAAAGCATATGGTTTCTCCCATGATGACTGATATAATTCTTCTGCTAATTGACGTCCCGCTTCAAGATAACCATCCACATCTTGCATACTAGTCATCATCTTACCAGCTGGTGTTAAGGTGGGATCTTTCAACCGTTCCACCATCACTTCTGTAGTATCGATAATTGACTGGTCTGCATTTATAGCCGCTAACATATCTTTCATTTCTGACAGAATTACTAATCCTTCTTCCATTGCTTGAGTTTTTGAGAAGGTATCTTCTTCAGCTACTTTGGTTTTTAAATCAATACCATAATGAACATCTGCCATGCTCACATCTTTTCCTGACCAAATTAGGTAGAGAACAAAGTACTTGATAAAGTCAATATCCGAAGCTTTAATACCATATGGTGCATCAGGTTGTATGTCAATGAGTCTAAATTCAAGATATTTAATACCTTTATCTAGTAGAGACCTTGCCTTATTAGCGCCTCGCAAGCGAACATTTGAATAAAATTCTTTTTCTGCAATCAAACGTTTTTCCGTCACGTTTGCTTCTAGCTGTGCGACATAGTCCTCTAGGTTGTCGTAAGTAAATGTCACATCATCCTTATTGATATAACCTAAATGAGAGTTTCGAATTGAGCGGACTGGGTGGTCAAATTTATCTGATGGCACACGGAAAAAGCTATCATCCGCTATAGGTGCTGCGCCAAAAAGATAAACTAAAATCCACTGATAACGCAAGAAATTCCGCGCTAAGCGTAAGTAGAAGTCTGATTGGAAAGCTTTCAGTGATTGCTTATTCCCTTCGACTGCTTTTGCTTCTTCATGTAGTTTTTGAATGAAGTCAGGTGAAACCTGCATATTATAGTGAATACCGGAAATCATTTGTAATTTTTTTCCATACACTTCTACTAGATAATCACGATACGCAACTGCAGACGCATCCTCTAAGTCTGCAACTGCAATAGCTTCATCCTCAGGTAGGACTGGTGGCATTGAAAAAGGCCAAATACGTTCTTCTTCTGTTAGTGATTCTATCACCACTTCGTGTATTGCCTGCAACCACTCCATCACTTGATCACTAGTATATACTGGTGGTGTTACTAACTCTAATTGCGACTCTGCAAAGTCCCGTTGGATATAAAATGATGTCGTTGACCCATCCACTTGTTTTGGATGCGGTGTTAGGGCTAACTGGCCCGCTGGTGTAATCCGATGACCTTCGCGCTCAATCCCTATTGATGCCTCTTTAAAAGTATGGCTGATATCTGCTCGCTGAATGAATGACTGTAACCAATTCATATATGTTCTAACTCCTCATCTACTCTTCTACCATCATCACGATGGTTGTTCGACTTATTTTATCATTAAAGTCGTCATCAGACCATTTATCTAGCTTATTATTTTCTTATGAAAACGAACGTATATTCGTAAAACTTCCTTAGCTATGATATAATTAGACAAAATATAGTCAAGAAAGGAGCTAGATGAATGGCACAAAATACGCCCTTAGCCTACCGTATGCGACCGCGGTCAATTGATGAAGTCGTCGGTCAACAACATTTGGTTAGGGAAGGCAAGATTATTTTTCGCATGGTAAAAGCCATGCAACTGTCATCCATGATTCTATATGGACCTCCAGGGATTGGTAAAACTTCCATTGCTTCAGCCATCGCTGGATCTACTAAGTATGCCTTTAGAAAATTAAATGCTGCCACCGATACCAAAAAAGATTTACAAGCTGTTGTGGACGAAGCTAAATTTTCTGGTGGTCTCGTCTTACTATTGGATGAAATTCATCGATTAGATAAAACGAAACAAGATTTTCTATTACCACATCTAGAATCAGGACTCATCACCCTTATTGGAGCAACCACAGAAAACCCCTTTATTCATACCAGTCCAGCTATCCGGTCTAGGGCGCAAATATTTCAATTAGAACCTCTTGAAAAGACAGATATAAGGATTGGATTAGAGCGTGCTTTAACAGATAGCGAACGCGGTTTAGGCGCTTTTCCAGTGGATATTGATGATAATGCTATCGACCACTTCGCCCACGCAGCTTTTGGTGACTTACGTTCTGCTTTAAATGCGCTTGAATTAAGTGTACGATCAACTGATGAGAATACGGAAGGTCGCATTCATATTACGCTAGAAATTGCAGAAGAAAGTATGCAAATGAAAGCCTTCTCCCATGATGCTGATGGTGATATGCATTATGATGTTATTTCTGCCTTTCAGAAAAGTATCCGTGGTAGCGACGTAGATGCATCCCTCTTATATGCTGCTCGCTTAATTGAGGCTGGGGAATTGTCCATTTTATGCCGACGTCTATTAGTTATTGCCTATGAAGATATCGGTTTAGCCAATCCACAAGCAACAGAGCGAACGGTAGCAGCAGTTCATGCTGCTAATCAATTAGGGCTTCCTGAAGCCCGAATTCCATTAGCAAATGCTATTATAGACTTAGCGCTATCACCAAAATCAAACTCTGCTATTGAGGGCATCGACGCAGCCTTATCAGATGTAAGAGCAGGTAAAGCTGGTTTAATCCCTAAACATCTTAAGGATACCCATTACAAAGGTGCAGAAAGTCTAGGTCACGGCGAAGGGTACAAGTATCCTCACGCTTATCCTAATCATTGGGTAGCACAGCAATACCTACCTGATACACTCGTTAACCGGCGCTATTATCAAGCGGGAGATACCGGTAATTATGAACGTGCTTTAGCAGAAAACCGGCGTAAACGCGAAGGTAAATAATCATTTTAGTATAAACTTGCAGATACCTAAGTTGTCTATCTTCCAAAGCTTAAAAACTTGAAATTATACATAAAAGCTTGTATGATGTTTATAGAAAGAATAACTCTGTAGTGTTCGCGATTTCTTTACATGTGTTGACCGAACAATTAGCTATCTAGGGAACTGCCAAGGTTTATGGATACAACGCCTCATCACGAGGACTGTTGAAGTAGATATGTGGTTCCCACCTGTATATCAATGCGGGTTCAATACAGATAGATTTCATCACGGCACATAACGGAGCTCTTTTATAAAATTAAATTTTTAGAGGATGTGTTTATCGCATCCTTTTTTTGTAGTCTAAAAAACATCAATACTGAATAGACATAACAATATTTAAAAAAAGTTGATCATCACTTTGTAGTGTAACTATAATAGCTAATCGCAAGTAAGGATGGTATCCCAAAATTAAATGCTTCACTTTTTAGATTTATAACTACAAAAATGATACTTAAGTGCTTACTTTATATTTTTTAAGTGGTATAATAAGTACAAAGGAGCGTGAGGAAAATGTATCAAGAATATTCACGTATATTAGCCCCAATCGATGGTTCTGATGAGTCTAGATTAGCCTTTAAAAAGGCAGTAGCAGTTGCTAAACGTAACAACGCTACACTGATTGTAGCTCATATTATTGACACCTCTGCTTTCCAGACTACCAATATCTATAATGAGGTCATTCCTGAAGCAGTAACATCACGAGCTAAAAATATGTTATCTGATTATGAGGAAGAAGCCCATAAAGCAGGCATCGAACATGTTGAAACAGTCATAGATTATGGTTCTGCTAAGTACCAAATTTGTCACACTTTAGCACCAGAACATAAGGCCGATTTAATTATGATTGGTGCTACCGGACTCAATGCTGTTGAGCGTCTATTTATCGGTTCCGTATCTGAATACGTTATTCGCAATGCCCCATGTGATGTATTGGTTGTTAGAACAAACTTAGATAACGAGGAAATTACAGCGTAATTATTCATATTTAAAATAATAAAACCGCTAAATATGCAACTTTATAAGCCATATTTAGCGGTATTTTTTATAAATCTAATATTGCTTGAATAGACAGCACAACTCGTGGTACAAGAGAAGTTAGATCAGCTTCTTCCTCAAGTGTATGCGCACCTGTCCCTACGATACCTAAACCATCAATAACAGGAATATCTACAATAGATGCTAATGAAGCATCTGAGGCCCCTTGACTCTCTACTTTAGTTAATGCTCCATAGCCTAGCTTATTAGCTGTTTTTATATAATGGTCTGCTAACTGATCCACTTTATCCGTATAAACCATCGCATCGACACCAGATTCAATTTCAAATTTTGTCACTGTATCGGGAATATAAGGCTTAGAAATTACACGTTCAACATCATCAATGATTTCATCTTTAATGGCCTGATTAGGAAAACGTAAAGAAAAATTTCCTTTGGCAACCCCTGGTATTGTATTAGCAGAAACTCCGCCATTAATGATGCCACAGTTAATTAATTTCTTACGTGAAATATCAGTTAAAGCTTCAAGCGCGACAACTTTTTGCGCTAATTCAACAACTGCAGATCGCCCAACTTCAACTTCCATTCCAGAGTGACCTTGAACACCTTCAACTGTTACATTCATCATCATACCCCCTTGACGACCAACCACCACCTCATTAAACCTTGATGACGGTTCAAAATTGAGCATTAAAGCTGCATCTTGTAATGCTGTTATCACTTCTTGACGGGTAGGTGAATAACGGTGTAAAGTTTCTTCATCTGGTATAAAAATTAAGGTCAAAGGCTGTTTTTGATACCCCATTTCGATTAAGTTTTTCACTACATACATGGCAATCACTAAGCCACCCTTCATATCCATCAGACCTGCACCCTTAGCAAATCCGGGTTTGTCTGCCAGTAAGCGGAAATGATGGTCCAAAGTAACACCCGCATTGAAGACTGTATCCATGTGACCAGATAAAACAATGGGTTTTCTATCTTGGTTTTCTGATGTCTTGTACTCAGCAATTAGTAGATCACCTGCTTGATTATGTGGGATTATCCGTGTTGTCATACCAATATTTTCACACCATTGACGAATGATGGCTCCTACTTGGTTCACCCCATTAATTTGATCAATTCCTGATTCAGTATTCACCAATTCTTCTAAAAATGCGAACATCTCATTTTCCTGACTCGCAATGCATGCTTTTAACTTGTCCATTTTCAATACTATTCCCCCATCATTTACTTATTATTGGTAGCTATCTGAAGTTTAGTTACGCATCTTGTTTATCTAACCATACCTCATCTAAAAAAAGTAATTTAGATCCTGCAGTAGCAACTTGATCGCCGACAATGAATGGGCGTTTTATTAGCATGCCGTTTTTAGCCAGTAATTGCAAAAATTCGTGTTCTGACATCTCTGCTAGCTTATCTTTTAAAGCTAATTCACGATATAAACCACCTGACGTATTCAAAATTTTTGTATATTTGCCATCTACTTTACTTAAGGCCCAAGCTAATTCTTCAGCTGCAGGAGGCTGATCACGAATATCTATAATCTCACCAAAAGTTAACCCCTGCGTTTCTAAATATTTTTTTACCTTTTTAGTAGTTGAACATTGTTTTAACCCATAAATTTTTAGCACAATACATCATCCTTTCTGTATCCATTGTATTTCTTAATCATAACAGACCTTTGTTTCTTCAAAAATCTGATTAAACGGAAAAAATAGTCTGGTCATTTTCTAAGATTATGTTTCATAAAAACCTTCAAGTACATTAGTCGCCTCTTTAGATAAGGCTAAATTTTGGACATGCGTATCATAGTTTTTAGTCAAATAAGAGAAGAATAGTAAATCAATCGCATAAAGTTGCGCTAGGAGTGATATTGTCGCCCCACTTCTTAACAAAGCTTCCTTAGTGTCAGCTGTCTGCAACCCAATGTCCGCTGCTTTAGCGAGTGTATTATCACCTGCTTTAGTTAAAGATACTGTGTTTAATCCTAATTCTTTAGCCATATTCATCATTACAGTGCCTTCATATTTTTCCCCGGAATTGGATATACCAATATATAAAGCGTTTTTCGGCGCAATAGCCATGGCTGCAGCTAATTCATGCTGATCTTGAGTTACCATTATTTGTTTCCCAATTCGGGTAAATTTTTGGCGGAAGTCTTCAGCGACAATATTTGATGCGCCTAAGCCATATAAGAATACTATTGGACTAGCCATAATCCACTCAGTGACTTGATCGATATCTTGATTAACAAGTGTGATATTCGTATCTGCAAAAACGACACTCGCGTTAGTGGCTAACTTTTCCTTAATCCTATCAAGGCTTTCATCAGGATCGATATCAGTATAATTCAAATTGCCGCTTTGACTAGTTTGTGCTGACAAAGCTAACTTCAACGCAGTAAATCCCCTCATACCAATCGAATGGCAAAAACGAATAACCCCTGCTGGACTTGATTTAGCTGCTTTGGCCAGATCGGTTGCATTCATCTGAATAACATCTTTTGGCTTCTCCAATATAAATTGACCAATCTTTTGCTCCGACCTGGGTAAGTCTTGCAATGTTTCATTGATTATTTGAAGGACATTTCTTGCCATTATGGCACCTCTCTATCATCTATCTTTTCACATTATTAAAGGGCCGCCAGCAAGGTGTTGACAGCCCTTTTTTCAGCTATTTATATCTTACTATAAATGTTCTATCGCATCTATTGTATTCAATGGTGAGCCTGTAATTTCACTTGGTGATTGGGCGGTTTTTGGAATTCCAAATAGATAAGTCAGTATGAAACCGCCGATATATGCTGCGACTAGCCCGATGATATATGCTGGCCATTGTCCATCAGCAATCAATGGAATCAAAGCAACTCCTGAAGGCCCAATTGCTGTGGCACCTACCCCACCGATTGCACCTAAAACTGCACCACCGATACCGCCTCCTAAACAGGCTGTTACGAATGGTCGACCTAATGGTAAGGTTACGGCATAAATTAATGGTTCTCCAATGCCTAGAATCCCTACAGGTAAAGAACCTTTAATAATATTGGTTAATTGTTTATTGCGACGACATTTCATCCATAAGGCGAAGGCAGCACCAACTTGTCCCGCTCCTGCCATCGCAAGGATTGGTAAAAGTACGGTTTTCCCTGTGGCTGCAATCATTTCAATATGAATTGGGGTAAGGATTTGATGTAATCCAAACATGACTAAAGGTAGGAAGGTTGCCCCTAAGATAAATCCTGCAAATGCACCACCAACTTGTAATATCCAGTTCAATGCCCCTACAAGTGATGTAGAGATAAACCCAGCGATTGGCATAATGAAGAAAATCGTTATCATCCCAACAACTAGTAATGAAATAGTAGGCGTTACAATGATATCTATGGCATCCGGAATAAATTTACGTAAGTTTTTTTCAACTAATGCTAAAAGATATACTGCTATGATTACCCCAATAACACCACCTTGGCCAGCTACTAGGTCGCCACCTGTGAAAATATTTGGTAGCGGGGCTTCAGGTAACATCCCTGTAAGATAAGTGACGCCGGCAACAATACCACCTAGACCTTCTGTCGCCCCAAAGACACGAGCAGCATTAATACCAATATAAATATTTAAGTAGAAAAATAAACCATTTTGAAGGATCTTGAGCACTAAGAAAATATTATCCCACATACCTGGTGCTAATGCGCCCGCTGTTAACATATTTTGAATAATGGAAGCTATCCCACCAATAATCCCTGCACCAACAAATGCTGGTATTAATGGTACAAAGATAGAAGCGATGACTTTTAATGCCCGTTTAAATGGTGTATCATTTTTTTGTTTTAGTTTATCCTTATTTTCTGAAGTTATTCTTTCAGCTTCACCTCGTCCAGAAGTCATGTCGGGATCAAGATTTTCTTGAACTGGTCTCCCTTGTTGAATGTGCCCTTGATCTGCCATGACGGTAGCTACTTTTGCCGCTGTACCAGGACCGACGACAACCTGTAGCGTATCTCCATCTTCAACCACACCCATAACGCCTTCAACTTGCTTTAAGGATTTTGTTTCTACTCGTTGGTTATCTATGATATGAATACGTACTCGAGTCATACAGTTATATACTTTACTGGCATTAGTTGGTCCACCAATATGTTGATAAATCGCTTGTGCTAATCTTTCTTCATTACTGATTTTACTCATTATACCCATCCCCTTATCAATTGAATACTTGGTTGACAAAGCCATCTGCAGATTTTATTTTTTCACTGGCAGCTTCTTGATCCAAATCCAATAGAATCATCACGATAGCTACTTTGACATTTTTATTTGCCGCTAAAAAGTAACTAGCAGCTTCTTCATAACTACAGCCTGTCGCAGCCATAATTATCCGTCTCGATCGTTCTTCAAGCTTCTCATTTGTTGCTTGTACGTCTACCATTAAATTCTGATATACTTTCCCAATACCGATCATCGAAACAGTTGATAACATATTTAAAATCAATTTTTGAGCAGTCCCTGCTTTTAGTCGTGTCGATCCAGTTAAAATTTCCGGACCACAATCTACTTCAATAGGAATTTGAGCATAATCACTAATTTTAGCTTGCTGGTTACAAGCGATTGATACCGTTTTTGCCCCAATGGATTGTGCATATTTCAACCCCCCAATGACATAAGGCGTACGTCCTGAAGCAGCAATCCCTACGACAGTGTCATGGGCCTTTAAATCTATTTTTTTAAAGTCTGCTTCTGCTAGCGTCAACGAATCTTCAGCACCTTCCACCGCTTCAATCATGGCTTTATCACCACCTGCAATGATACCAACTACTAAATCTTTAGAAACGCCAAAAGTAGGGACACATTCAGCTGCATCTAATACCCCTAATCGACCAGAAGTGCCTGCACCAAAATATATCAATCGACCACCAGCCTTGAACGATTGAACAATCATTTCAACAGCTTTTTCAATCTGTCCTAGGGCTCCAGCGATTGCCTCTGGCACCTTATGATCTTCCATATTCATTTCTTTTAGGACTTGTCTAACGGTCATTTGATCTAGATTCATCGTATTAGGATGACGTTTTTCAGTTGTTAACTGGTTAATCTTTTCACTCATCTATTAAATCCTCCATTTGTATTTTAAAAGCTTGACCAGGTCCAATAAATGTTATTAAGCATTTATCAGGGTCAATTATCTGACCAACCACATTTACTTTTTCGTCTTGAGGTAGATCGACTTTACATACCTGAATTTCCCCTTGATAACGCCCATATTTTTCATTATCAATTGTGATAGCACCTTTTGGTCTTACAATGGTATTGATAGGTTTTATAGTTGTATTTACGAGCATACGAGACTCTTGACTTCTCAAAACGAGTGCCGCTGCATCTTGTCGATTGGTATGGTTACCTAAAACTAACGGTAATTGTTCTGACACTGATTCACTTGCACTTTTGGCATTAATACAAATAATATTATTTTGTATATAGTCTTTGAATTGAAAAAGTACTTCTAGACTAATCATCGGATCTCCAATATAAACATCGTCGACATTACCATTGGTGATTAAATCTAAGGTGCTAGCTAAAGGATGCAGATTTCGATGTACTTCAACTGTTGGCAAGCCAGCATAGATTGGTCCTCTTTTTTTATCATCCGAAGCCACAAAGGCCATGATGCGTAAGCCCCTTGATTTTAAAAATCGATTATGCAGGTTAAATGTATGCATATCCAGACCCGTTTCTGGCCTTGGATAGTAATTATGCCAAGCCGTGATATTTTTTAAATTTGCTTGGTAAAGATGAAGTTGGTCGAGGTCTTGAGTCGTTAGTGTACTCGCATTCAATGCGATATGTATTTCTCTACTCAAACGTGCCACTATTTCCCAATCAATACCGTAATCAATCCTTAAGCCGGTTATTCCTAAATCAATGATGGGTTGAATATTATCAAATGTGCCACCAATTTTATTTAAACTAGTTCCTGAAATATCGACCACTAAAGATAGATCATTCCTCTTAGCAATCTTTCCTAGATCACGCATCCGACCTAGGTATTGCTGGTCGTCATCTTCTGGAATGTGAATTGACGTGAATATACCAGTAAATCCAGCATCAATCATCTGATCAATATCATTTTGGTTAATGGCTTCATTTAAATAAACCGAGAAACCATACATAATGTCACCCTCTTTCATTTTTAATTAGTGTTTATCCGGACATTTGAAAGCGCTTTAATTTTACTTCATTATATCACTTTGAAATATTTTTTCAACAATCAAAGAGTTTTTACTTAAATGCACATTTATTTAAAATTTAATTACAAAAAAAGAACTCAAGTTTACATCAAACTGTAACTTGAGTTCTTTAGAAAAAATATTTGATTATTCGTTAATGTTACCTAAACGTACTGTATCGCGAACGATTACTAACTCTTCATCCGTTGGAATAGTGTAAATTGCTACTTTTGAATCTTCACTAGAAATTTTCGCCTCGTCACGTGTATCATTTGCTGCTTCATCAATCTTCATACCAAAGAATGACATATGGTCATCAATGATTGCTGCACGTGTACGTCCAGAGTTTTCTCCTATACCGGCTGTGAATACAACTGCATCAACGCCACCCATTACCGCAATATATTGACCAATATACTTACGCACTCGGTCATAGAAGATTTCTAATGTAGTTTGTGAACGTTCGTCACCCTTATCTGCAGCATCTTCAACATCACGCATATCTGAAGATACACCTGATAAACCTAATAAACCTGATTTATTGTTTAAGATAGAAATCATTTCATCAATATCAGTGATATTTAATTTCTTCATTAAGAATTGAACTAGAGATGCATCGATATCACCAGAACGTGTACCCATTGTAATACCCGCTAATGGCGTGAATCCCATAGAAGTGTCAACAGATTTACCACCATCTACAGCAGTAATCGATCCCCCATTACCTAAATGGCAAGTAATGATTTTTAAATCTTCAATTGGTTTACCCATTAATTCAGCAGCACGATTCGCTACATATCTGTGAGAAGTACCGTGTGCACCATAACGACGAGCACCGAATTCTTCGTAGTACTCTAATGGAATAGAATATAAATAAGCTATTTCAGGCATTGTTGTGTGGAATGATGTATCAAAAACGCCAACAGCTGGTTTTCCTGGTAATACTTTTTGGAAAGCACGAATAGCACGAGCTTCTGGTCCGTTATGTAGAGGTGCAAATTCTGCTAATTCTTCAATTTTTTGGATTGCCTCCTCATCCAATAGTGTAGAGTCTTTAAAGACTTCTCCACCAGCTACCACACGGTGGCCAGTACCTGAAATTTCATCATAGCTAGTAATAATGTTTAAAGTGTTTAATTGGTCTAACAAGAATTCAGTAGCTACTTCGTGATCAGCTATATCTTTAACATCCTCAAATTTTTGACCTTCGCCATATTTGATAGAAATGTTAGAGTTACCAATTCCAATACGATCGATTTGACCTGATGCTACAACATCTTCACTAGGTACTTCATAGATTTTAAATTTCAAACTAGAAGAACCTGCATTTACAGCAATTACTTTAGACATGCTTTCTCTCCTTTATTATTAATCAATATTTTTATATAACTTTATTATAACATGATAACTTTCATTATAGTAAAGACATTTGGTCTCTACACTATATTTCATACATTTTTGCAAAGTAGATGAATATATGGTTATTTCATTTTTTCAAGAAAATTTTCAAAGGCTGTTAAGAATTTTGGCAATTCTTCTTTGCTCTTTAAATCAGGTATTTCCCCAACCAAGACATTTTCACTCTGTTTAGCTTTATTTCCTGCCTTTTGTACAAGTAAAATAGCTTTTCGTGATTTTTCATTATTAAAGAGATTAGTTGGTAAAGATAATAATGCTTGGAAATAACCGTATTCTCCAATTGCCTCGATCAGGGTTTTTATATTTTCATCTTGAATTAATCCAGCAGGCACAATATAAATACCCCATCCATTTGGTTTTAAGTAACGCAAACCTTGCTCAACCATTAAATAATGTACAAAAGCATGCTCACCTTCGCCACGTTTTTTAGCTGAAGAATATGTATCTGCTACTTCATCAACTGGGTAGTAACCTAAAGGCAAATCACCCACAATCAAGTCGCTAGGAGGGACAATTAGATTTTGGAGTGAATCTCCAAGATATAAATTTGCTGGGATATCTTGCAGACGGGTGGAAACGTCAGCGATCGATAATAATAAATCATCATTATCATAACCAAATCCTTGAATTTTATAACCCGCTTTCTTTAGTGCATTATAAACAATGGCATATAAATTACCTGTCCCCATTGTTGCATCAAATAAATTAATCACTATTTGATTCTGTTTAGTCTCCAAATAATTATGATCTATTAATTTTGTAGCAAAATAACCCATTAAAATCGCAATAGCTTCTGGTGTCATATGATAATTAGCTTGTAGTTGATCAGCTTTTTCACCTTCAATAAAAGCAAATTGGATGGCTTTACGAATGTCCTCAGCTTCAAAACTTTTTATATCAATTTTTCCGTAAATCTCTCTTAACTTTTCAGCTTCTTCATCGTTTGGACGTTGATCAATTTGTTGTACTTCGCCATCCACTAAATTCTGTAAAGATTCAAATAAGGCCTCTAGATATGAAAATGTTAAAGCTTCTTGTATCAAAATTGTTGAGTCATGCAGTACACCAAATAACTGGTTTATATTTTCTACTGACATAGTAGTTCCTCTCTCTCATTATGTTATTTCCTATTTTCAATGAATATTAGTTGTCTGTCAAACATCAGGAATAGAAAAAATTGAATATGGGCGTAATTTATCAGTACAATCCTCTCTCACATTCGTTATCCTATTTTACTTCGATAATATAATTGTATTCAGTAGTTATTAAACTAATCAATATTATTGTATATTTAGAGGCTTTTATAAAATGGTATGCTGACACTAATTTAGAAAGTTAGAACATCAAATAAGTAATTCAAATGTAAACATCA
The DNA here is from genome assembly GCF_001806975.1 of Aerococcus sp. HMSC10H05. Classification (NCBI taxonomy): domain Bacteria; kingdom Bacillati; phylum Bacillota; class Bacilli; order Lactobacillales; family Aerococcaceae; genus Aerococcus; species Aerococcus sp. HMSC10H05. The sequence goes on along the minus strand of NZ_KV786951.1, from coordinate 5,380 downwards.
TTGATTATCTAAAATAAAAAAAGTGCAATGCTCAAGATGAACATTACACTTTTTTACCCCTTTCCCTGATGGGAACAAAGGGCTAATCAACGTTGATATATCAACGAACTATTCAGCAGCAATTGGATATACAGACACTTGTTTTTGGTTACGGCCTTTACGTTCGAAACGAACAATACCGTCAACTTTAGCAAATAAAGTATCATCTCCACCACGGCCTACATTTACACCTGGATAAATTTTAGTACCGCGTTGGCGGTATAAAATTGAACCACCTGTAACTTCTTGACCATCAGCACGTTTAGCACCTAGACGTTTTGCTTGAGAGTCACGACCATTGGCAGTAGATCCGCCCCCTTTTTTTGTGGCGAAGAATTGTAAATCAAATTTCAACATGGAATAACCTCCTTTATTATTTCGTTGTTTTGGATACATGTATAAAGTCACTATAATTTGCTTCAACGTCCTCAGACAAAGCCAAATAGCAACTCATTAATAACATTTGAGCAAGTTGACCTTGATCGGTAGAAAGAGTCTTGGTTAACTCAATATACAAGTAACCGCCATTTTCTTCATCGGCTTCAATAAGCGGTTCGATATTTGCCATTCGTGTAAGATTATTCACCGTTGATAAGACAACTGCAGATACTCCAGCACAGACAATATCTTGCCCGTATTCTCCCGCAAAAGCGTGGCCAGAAACTTCTAAGCTAACAAATTGATCTTTCTCGTCAGTTTTAAAAATTGCTTGAATCATATCATCACGGCTGATAACTAGGCGTTGATTGAATCAATTACAACTTTAGTGTATGGTTGACGATGACCTTGCTTACGATGAGAGTCTTTCTTTGGTTTGTATTTGAAAGTAGTTACTTTCTTTTGACGACCTTGTTTTTCAACAGTTGCTTCAACAGTCGCACCTTCAACTAAAGGTGTTCCCACTTTCACATCGTCACCACCAACAAAGACTACTTGATCAAAAGTAACTTTATCTCCTGCTTCTGCATTTAATTTTTCAATGTAGATCGCTTGTCCAGCTTCAACTTTAATTTGTTTTCCACCAGTTTTAATAATTGCGTACATCTCACGCACCTCCTTATATAGACTTAGACTCGCCACGATACGTGGTCTTTCGACACTTAAAATACGCTATCATGTGCGGTTGCAGTGTGGTGCTCACACTTTTTACAACATCATATATACTATCAAAATAACTTAAACTCGTCAAGGAATTCATCATAATTAAGTTAAAACAATGAACTGCATTATATTCTACTATTTCGCAAAGTCAACCGATGACTCAATCCTTGTACCAATTTGTTTTCCAAATACAGTATCATGAGTAACAATCAATATCGCTTTACCTTGTTCTCTAGCTAAGGTAGTGATCAAAGCCCCAATTTGATCAGCTGATTCTCTATCTAAAGCTGAAGTTGGTTCATCAAAACATAACACACTTGGATTCAACATTAGCGCTCTTGCAATCGCAATACGTTGTTTTTGTCCTCCAGATAAGGTCGAAGGATATACATCTGCCTTATCAGAAAGCCCCACATCTGCTAATAATTTTTTTCCATCTTTAATCAGATCTGCTTTATTTTTAAGTCCTTGTGCCAATGGTGCTTCAATTAAGTTTTGGATGACTGTTAAATTTGGAAATAATTGATAATCTTGAAAAACCATTCCCAACTCATTTTGATAAGCTCGTCGTTCGCTATTTGAACTGTAAACTGCTTTTGTACCGTTATCTTTCGATAATATCTTTCCATTAATTTCAATTGTGCCACGGTCAGCTTCTTCAAGATTATTAATAATTCGCATAAATGTCGTTTTTCCTGTACCTGAACGACCAAGCAGAATGACTACTTCACCTGGGTTAATTTCAAAATCATAGTCTTTAATTACCTGATTTTCTCTATAAGACTTGTTTAGTCCTGATACCTTTAATGACATATGATAACCTCCCTATCACCATTTCAATTGATTTTCAAATTTACGTAATATATATGTTAAAACGGCCGTAATCACTAAGTAAATCGCTCCTGCAACTAAATATGGGACTAAGGACGCATAGGTATTCGCTGCAATATTTCCGGCTCTTAGTAGCTCCCCTAGCCCAATTACATATACTAATGAGGTATCTTTAATTAGAGAAATCACTTCGTTACCGATTGACGGTAATACGATATTTACAACTTGTGGTAAGATAATTCTTCGAAATCCACGAATTTTACCAATTCCTAACACAGAGATACTCTCATATTGACCGTCTGGTACTGCAGAAATACCGCCTCTAAATATTTCTGCAAAATATGCCGCATAATTAACCACATAAGCGAGAATAGCAGCAGGAAATCTATCTAAAGCAATGCCTATATATGGTAAGCCGAAGAAGATAACCATTAATTGTAGCATCAATGGACTACCACGCATAATGAAAACATATGTTTCTATAATAGCTTGCAACCATTTAGGACCAAAAACACGTAATATTCCTATCAAGAATCCGACCGGTACAGATAGCACTAGTACAATTGCAAATAATAATAAGGTTAATTTCAAACCATTTAATAAAGATGGTAATACGGTTACCACAATATTAGATGAATTAGAAGATTGTGATTCTTCACCAAACCATTTGGCAAAAATTTCATCATAGGTACCATTTTCTTTTAGTTCCTCAATTCCGGCGTCAACTTGATTTTTTAATTCAATATCCGTTTTTCTAAAACCCACACCCATGGGTTCAATGGAGGTTTCATCTACAAAGTATTCATACTCATCTAATGTACCTTTTTGATTTAATGTATATCTAGAATAAATATCACCAGCATAGATTGCATCTACACGATCAGCATCAAGATCAGCGAAAACTTCATTATAAGAAGGATATAAAACTGGCTCATTTGCTAACTGGTCATACAAGTCATTTGGCCATTCTTGCATAAAAGTCAATGCTGTCGAACCTGATTGTGTCGCAATTGTCTTTCCAGCTAAATCTTCTAATGATTCAATTCCCGATCCACTTTTACTAATAACCATTTGTCCTGACTCAATATAGGGCTTTGAGAATAATACCATTTCTTCTCGTTCTGCCGTAATTCCGTACCCATTCCAAATCATATCGATGTTACCAGAATTTAGTTCTGTTTCTTTTATTGCCCAATCTATTGGTTGGAAATCTAAATGCCATCCATATAAATCTGCAACAGCATTAGCTAGATCGACATCAAATCCAACCAATTCCCCTGAACCATCACGGAAGCCCATCGGTGCAAATGTATCATCTAAACCAATAGTATATGTTTCAACGTCAGGATCTTCAGTTGTTGCCTTCACTTGTGTCATACCATTTGTAAATATCAGACCTAAAGATAAAATAATTGCTAATATCCTATTCTTAAATTTATATTTTTTCATTGCTTTTACCCTCCAATTAAATAAAAAAACGCCCTTCTACACCAAACTACATTGGTATAAAAGGACGTGAAATAAACGTGGTTCCACCTTTTTTCATAGCAAACTCACGATTGCTATCTCTGTGTGTCAAAGATGACACTGTGATTAACGCTCACATACGAATTATCTTTAATAATTTGCTCTTGGGTGTGTAGATACGATTCTTATACCTATTCTCAACTTAGCTAGGCTCTCTTTAATAAGTCAGTCGTAACCTCTTCCAATCAACACTTTTCATATTTTAAACTTATTATAATCATTTTATAATTTTTAATCAAGTATTATTTTTCAAACCAGATGACTAATTTTTGAATTAACCAAATAAAAATAAAACCTAAGAATGCATTAAATAGTAGCGATGGTATATAGTTTTGACTTAAAAAGTAATAATAAGAACTATTGTGAATATCAATTAGATAATACAAAGCATAAATGAAATGCGTATAACCCGTATATATAATCAATAACCATAGCCAAATTGTATAGAAATTCATTGGTAATTTTTTAATCACAACTCTAGTTAAAATAACAATCATAGGAAATAAAAATAAATTCACACCAAGGATTGAAGAATAGTAAGCATCATATACAAATCCGATTAAAATACTTACGAGAAAAATATTTGAATCATTCATCAAATAAACGGCTAATAAAGTTATTACGATAAGCGTAAACTGAGGACTTATTTGAAAGTTCTCACTGCCTAAACTATAAGACAACATAGTCATCACGCTGCCATCTAGTAAAAGGATAAAAAAAACAAAGGTCGGTATCAAAAAATTATTTTTAAAGAAATGTAACATATTTACCCTCCTACTCTTGACTATCTGAAGAGACGGAAGATGTTTCACTAGCTTGGTCGTCACTATCACTTGAATTATCATTCAACGTCATCACTACAAGCACTGTTCGAATGTCTTTAAAATCTGCACTAGGTTTAACTTTAACTGATTGAGACAAACCAAAATTATCGGATTTTGCTGAAGTAACTTCTCCAATAATTAATCCCTCAGGAGATACGCCTCCTAATCCACTAGTTGTAACAGTATTCCCTTTACTAATTTGTGTATCGTTAGGCACTTGTTTTAAAATCAATTCTTGTGTCTTCTCATCATAGTCAGATAAAATCCCAGACACTATGCCATCATCAGTTTGGATGCTCACAGCAACATTCGTCATTTGATTATTTTCCGTAATTAATAATTGAACTTTTGAACTTGTTGCAGATACCTCTGTAATATGACCAACAAGTCCACTCTCTGTCATTACAGACATATTCTTTTCGATACCACTGTTGGATCCTACATCGATTGTAATTGAATCTAACCAAGTATCCGGTGATCTAGAAATAACAGAAGAAGCAATAACGTTTTTCCCAACCAAAGAAGGTTGCAAATCTAGTAATGCTGACAATTCTTCATTTTCACTTTGTAGAATCTCATTTTGAGCTTCTAGTTCTTCAAGTGAAAAAATTTGACTTTTCAATCGTTGGTTTTCTTCATACGTATTCATTAAATCGTTAATTGAGTCTGTAAAGCGCATCATCGCATTTGTTGGTGTAGACACAAATCTACCTACAACTGCGGTCACATCATTCACCCATAAAACTGGTTTGGGCATCTGTGATTGACTAAATATCGAGTAGGCAATCATACTGAATGAAGTGATGACACTAACAAGCAGGACAATTAATTTTTTATTCTCAAAAAATCGTCGCAATATTATCCATCCCTTCACTTACATATGGTATTTATTATAACAAAGTCTAAAGTTAATTTGTAATGTTTATCCACGCAAATTTATTCTTAATATTTCTTTTAGGATAAGCTTAAGACAAAGATAATTTATCAAAGCAAAAAAGAGAAGCTTTCGCCTCCCTTTTACATAATATGATGACCCGTACGGGACTCGAACCCGTGTT